>DEQQ01000058.1 GCA_002360455.1 Saprospiraceae bacterium UBA3362 | reverse complement strand
ACTATAACCTACAATGGAGAGATTTATAATTATATCGAGCTCAGAGAGGAACTCAGCTCATTCTACTCATTTTTAAGCCATAGCGATACAGAAGTTATTTTAGCTGCATATATGCATTGGGGCAAAGACTGCGTCCTTCATTTAAGAGGCATGTTTTCTTTTGTGATTTGGGATGAAAAAGAAAATAAAACTTTTGCTGCAAGAGATCGTTTTGGGATCAAACCATTTTACTATGCAGAAACAGAGCATCAAATTTTAATAGCCAGTGAATGTAAAGCTATTCTCCCCCATTTGCCCCAGAAGAAAATTCACATTGAAGGTTTAAAAGATTATTTAGCATTTCAATTTCCATTAGCGGGAAAAACATTGTTCCAAGATGTGTTTGAGTTATTGCCGGCACACAGAATGGAAATAAAACAAGGCAAAATTTCTATAGAAAGATATTGGGAGGTTCATTACGTTCCAGATTATTATCATACTCAGGATTATTTTGAAGAAAAACTATCTTCTCTTATTGAAGACTCTATTAAATTTCACCTTAGAGCGGATGTCCCACTTGGTGCTTACGTTAGTGGAGGACTAGACAGCAGCACAGTTGCAGCATTAGCCAATGGAATTGCGCAAAAAGATTTTCTGGGATTTACAGGAAAATTTAGCTTCAGCAAAGATTATGACGAAAGCAACTATGCTCGCTTGCTCTGCGAACGAAATCATTTTCCACTTTACGAAATCGATATCACTGAACATGATTTTGTAAATCATATTGCTTCCGTTATTTATCACTTAGATTATCCTGTCGCAGGTCCCGGATCTTTTCCACAATATATGGTTTCACAACTTGCGGCTCAACATAGGAAAGTAGTTCTTGGTGGACAGGGCGGAGATGAAATTTTTGGAGGATATACCAGATATTTGATAGCATATTTTGAACAATGTATCAAAAGTGCAATTGATGGAGATCCAAGAACAGGAAGTAAATTTGTTGTAACTTACGAGTCAATAATACCTAATCTAGTTTCTCTAAAGAACTATAAGCCAATGCTCAAAGAATTTTGGAGAGATGGCTTGTTTGAAGATATGGATCAGCGGTATTTCAGACTGATCAATCGAGCACCGCATTTAGGAGATGCAATAAGATGGGAAGCCTTGGGAGACTATTCTCCGTTTGAAACATTCAAAGAAATATTTCATGGAAAAAATGTTGGTAAGCAATCTTATTTTGATCTCATGACTCATTTCGATTTCAAAACATTGTTACCGGCATTACTTCAAGTAGAAGATAGAATGAGTATGGCCAGTGGACTCGAATCCAGAGTACCCTTACTCGATCATCCCATCGTAGAATTGACTGCAACAATTCCGTCCAATATAAAATTTGAAAATGGGGATATGAAACATATTTTCAAAAAAGTAATTAATAAGTATATTCCTGAAGAAATAATTAACAGAAAAGATAAAATGGGATTTCCTACCCCATTGGTAGAATGGAGCAAAAAAGGAGTTGTCAATGAATTTATTCGAGATACATTTAATAGCAGCAAGGCCAAACAAAGAGATTATATTGACAATGCCAAAGTGATAGATAAAATTGCCAATGAAAGTAAATTTGGAAGAAACTTATGGGGCTTTTTATGTCTTGAATTATGGCAACAGCAATTTTTTGATTGATTATAAAATTCAATTTTTCATAACTAACATATAAAATAAAGAATAGACAATGAAAGTACTAATTACAGGAGGAGCAGGGTTCGTTGGCTCCCATATTTCTGATGAATTATTGGCTCAAGGCCATCAAGTTTGCGTTATCGACAACTTTCAAACAGGAAGAAGAGACAATAATGCTCCACATCCCAATTTGAAAGTTATTGAAGGCACAATAGCAGATGCAAATTTGGTAAATCAAATTTTTGATGAATTCCAACCTGAAAAAGTTGTTCATGCAGCTGCTTCTTACAAAGATCCGGATGCTTGGGAAGAAGATAC
This sequence comes from Saprospiraceae bacterium UBA3362, assembly GCA_002360455.1. GTDB lineage: Bacteria > Bacteroidota > Bacteroidia > Chitinophagales > Saprospiraceae > Vicinibacter. Next base: position 5,426 of record DEQQ01000058.1, on the reverse strand, counting down.
AATGTCCAATATTCTGGGTACAATCAATATCGTTCGGGCATCAAAAAGACATAATGTTTCTCGTATAATTTATTTTCAAACCTCATTGTGCTATGGTTTGAGCCCGATAGAACAACCCATTACGCTTAATCATCCCTTTTATTCAGGCAAATCTGAAGGAGCGGGCAGCAGTTACGCCATCTCAAAAACCGGAGGCGAACAATATATAGAACTGTCCGGCTTAGACTTTTTATCTTTTAGATTAGCAAATGCTTATGGTCCCCGCAATTTAAGTGGACCTCTTCCTACTTTTTTTCACAGATTAACCAACGACAAACCTTGCTTCGTAATGGATACTCGTAGAGATTTTATCTATGTAAAAGACTTGGTGCAGGTTGTTATCTCAGCTCTTCTAGGGAAAGGAAACAGAGGTTATTATCATATTTCTACTGGCTCTGATTATTCTATCAAAGAATTATTTGACGCTACTTTGAAAGCTTTGTCAATGCAATTAGAGAAAGAGGTTGAAGTTAGACCAAGAGGAGCCGACGATGTCTATACCATTTTAATTGATCCCACTAAAACTGAAGCTGATTTTAACTGGAAAGCCTCTACCCCACTGGAGAAAGGAATTCAAGCAGCAATTGATTGGTACAAACAATTTGGAATTACTCAAACCTTTACTCATTTAAAACAATCAGACGAAAAGAAATAAATTATGTCGTTCGAAGGAAAGAAAATCATTGTTGTAGGTGGCGCAGGATTTGTTGGTGGAAATTTAGTCAGGCATTTAGATCAGGCAGGTGCAAGGCAAATTATTGCCATTGACAATTTGCTTTCTGCAGAAAAAGAAAATGTAATCACATCAAATCGCGTGGAACTGCGCATAGGTTCTATTGCAGACGATTCAATTTTAAACATGATTGAAGATGATGTAGATTATATATTCCATCTATCAACATTTCATGGCAACCAATCCAGTATTGCCAATCCATTAGTTGATCATGAGAATAATACCTTGACAACGCTCAAATTATTAGAACATGTCAAGGATTTTAAAAACTTAAAAAAGTTAGTGTACTCCTCTGCAGGTTGTTCGGTTGCACAGAAGACCTTTGATACAGCAACGGCTACTGCAGAAGTCGAAATGACCAATATAAAACACGATAGCCCGTATTCCATTTCAAAGATTGTGGGCGAATTTTATTGTGTTTACTATTATCATCAACATCAAGTTCCTACTGTTCGTGCGCGATTTCAAAATGTGTACGGACCGGGAGAGGTTCTGGGTGCCGGAAGATGGCGAGGAACTCCTGCGACAGTATGGCGAAATGTTACGCCTACTTTTATTTTTAAAGCGATCAAAGGCATTCCTATTAGTCTTGAAAACGGCGGCATAGCATCAAGAGATTTTATCTATGTTGACGACATTTGTAGAGGACTGATGGCTTGTGCGTTGAAAGGAACTGCAGGAGATACTTACAATCTCGCATCGGGAGTAGAAACTACAATAAAAGAACTTGCAGACAAAATTTTACAATTGACAAACAGCAATTCTGAAATTGACCAACTCCCCAAAAGACCTTGGGACAATAGCGGAAAAAGATTTGGAAGCACGGAAAAATCTGCCCATCAATTGGATTTCAAATGCCAAATTAATTTAGAAGAAGGCTTAAGCAGAACAATTGAATGGACAAAAAATAATATGCCTTTTATTGAGCAAAATATGCAAAAACATGCACCCAAATTGGGAGGTAAAATTTATTGATATCAGGAATAGCATATTCCAGGCTTAATTGAATTTTTAGTCCCGCTATCCACTGCAAGTGCATCTTCCTTATTTCATTCGGTAGATGCACTTTCTGTTTCTCTCGGGATTAGGTTTGCATCAAAACTGTTTCATGTCAAGATGAAATAACATGTAGAATACGCTATTAACAAATACGAATATGGAAGAATATTATATTTTTATTCTGTTGGCTTTAGTTGCCGAAATTATTGGAACCATTTCAGGATTTGGATCCTCCATTTTATTCGTGCCGATCGCTTCTCTGTTTTTTGATTTTAAATCTGTATTAGGAATAACAGCCGTTTTTCATGTTTTCTCAAACCTATCCAAAATTGCACTATTTAGAAAAGGCATTCAAAAAGACATTGTACTTAAGCTAGGAATTCCGGCTGTAATTTCTGTCACTTTAGGCGCTTTGCTTACCACACTATTACCTACCAAACAGATTGAATTGGTCATGAATTTTTTATTAATCGGATTGGCTTTTTATCTGCTTACCCATTTTGAAAAAACGCTTAAACAAACTGATTCAAATCTCTACTTTGGCGGTATTTTATCTGGATTTTTAGCCGGAGTAGCGGGCACCGGAGGAGCAATACGTGGACTTACCCTTGCTGCTTTTCAACTTCCTAAAGACATTTTTATAGCTACATCCGCGATGATAGATTTAGGTGTGGATTTTAGTCGTGCCTTAGTCTATTTATACAATGGTTACTTTTTACAGGAATATATTTATTTAGTTCCTTTTTTGATTGGAACAAGTATTTTGGGAAGTTATATTGGAAAACAAATTCTTAAAAAAACCTCAGAAAAGACATTTCATTACATTGTACTGGGTATTGTCCTAATTACCGCTCTGTTCCAACTGTATAAGTATTTCTTTATAAACCAATAATTGCAGCTTATTAATTTTATTTCGGACAAATATATCCTAAATAAAAAATTTGGATTACATTTGTGGTCTCAACAGACAAGAAAATGTTTTCGAAATCTTGCGAATACGGCCTTAAAGCAGTGAGTTTTATTGCGCTGCAATCTCTAGAAAACAGACGAGTGAAATTATCTGAGATTTCCAATTCAATTGAAAGTCCGGAAGCTTTTACTGCCAAAGTTTTAGGCATCCTTGCACAGCATAATATTATTGATTCTGTAAAAGGTCCTTACGGTGGTTTTGAAATGAATATAGCAACAATGAAAATGGTTAATGCAAAGAAAATTGTTGAAGCCATAGACGGAAGTAGCGTTTTTACTTCATGCGTGATGGGCCTTTCTAAATGCAATCACTCAAAACCTTGCCCACTTCATTATAAATTTTATAAAATTAGAAATCAACTGGACGAATTTTTAGGCCATATTACAGTTTATGATATGGTAAAAGAATTAAAGCAGGGAAAATCATTTATTAATTTGTATTCAAAGTCATGAATTCCGAGTATAAAAATTTCACAGACATTGCAACTATAGAAGACATTAGCTTATTGGTTCACACTTTCTATGACAAAATAAGAAAAGATGATCTTTTAGGATCCGTATTTCATGCTGTAATTCAAAACAATTGGGATGTACATCTTGAAAAAATGGTGCGTTTTTGGCAAACTGTTCTCTTTGATACACATACCTATTTTGGTAGACCATTTCCGCCTCATGCCAACTTACCCATTGAGAAAGTTCACTTTGATAGATGGCTTTCGCTTTTTACCCAAACGGTGGATGAACATTTTTCTGGTGAAAAAGCAGATCGTGCGAAATGGCAGGCTGAACGAATGGCAGAAATGTTTCAATCGAAAATTGCTTATTACAAACAATCCAACATTAGACCCATAATTTAATAGACCGGTGAACTCTGCTCATTATAAATTTAATATTGCAACAGCATTTTTATGGCTTGGATTCATCGCTGCTATAAGCTTTATGGAAGCCTGGCTAAAATTTAGAGCACCGGGAGTAACTATTCCGATAGGAATGAGTATAGGGAAGTTGGTATTTTCTGCATTGAACAGAATGGAGAGCTTATTCGCATTAGGAATTACCTTCAATTTTTTAATAACAAGACCAAAACGTTTTTCAAGAATAAGTTCTATATTCATTTTCATACTCCTCATCTTATTAATTCAAACTTTTTGGTTATTGCCTATCCTTGATCTTAGAGCTGACGCCAGGATTAACAACCAAGAGATCCCACCAAGTTTTCATCATTTATATTATATTATTTTAGAAATGATCAAAACCATTGCACTTACAATATTTGGTATTTTAAATTTAAAACAAGTAAAATGAGCGTAAAGTCTTTCTTATCCGAAATTGAATTTAATCCCTCCAAACCCTCTGTTCAGTTAATATTAGAAACTGCTTTTACTAAGGAAATTAGAATTTCGTTTTTGGAAGGTCAGCTTATGAAAGAGCATAAGTCCAGTTTTCCTATTATTATTCAAGTCTTAACAGGAAATATTTCTTTAACTGTGGATGAAGAAAAACTAGAACTCTCAAGCGGAGATTTGATCAGTTTAGCAGGAAATATTCCTCATAGTTTATTTGCGAATAGCCAAAGCATCGTAAGGTTGAGCTTAATAAAGCAAGACGAGTTCGAACGCGTACAAAACGCTGTAAACAACTCCTGATCATTATATTTTTTTAGTCGGCACTCATCATTAGATCTTCCCAAACTTTATTTTTTTCGACAAGTTGAGATTTAATCGATTCATATTCGGAGACCATTGATTGATATTGACTGGATAACATGAATTCAGGATCACCAAGCTTTAGTTCAATCTCTTTTAACTGCTTTTCAAGTTTTTCAATTGCTTGCTCCGCATTCTGGAGTTGTTTCTGTATTTTTCGTTTATCATCAAGACTCATTACCTGCTTAGGAGCATTGTTTGAACTTAAACTTTGTTTATTCAGAAGACTTTCTTGGATTCCATCCTTTTCTCTTTTCTCTATATAATAATCTATATCGCCTTCATAAACTTTAATTGTTTTATTCTCAAATGAGATTGTTTTTTCAGCCAGTCCTCTTAAAAATTCTCTATCGTGAGAAACCACGATAACTGTTCCTTTGTAGTTCTGTATCGCTTCTTTCAACGATTGTTTAGAAGGAATATCAAGATGGTGCGTGGGCTCATCCAAGATCAATAAATTATGCTCTTGAACCAACAATGCAGCCAATCTAACTCTGGATTTTTCACCACCCGACAACACCCTAAGCTTCTTATCTACATCCTCTCCTGCAAATCCCAATCCGCCGAGAATATTTCTCACCATCGGTCTAATTTCAGGCAGTGCCAAATCTTCTATAGTTTGCAAAACATTTTTCTGTGGATCTAGAGATTCACCGTGCTCTTGAGCGTAGTATCCTCGGCGAACATCATAACCCAATTGAATGGACCCCTCAGAAGCTTGTATTTCGTTGCAGATAAGCTTGACCATAGTACTTTTGCCCTGACCATTTCCACCAACGAAAGATAGCTTTTGGCCTCTTTCAATCGTCAAGTCTACATTTTTGAATACGAGGAGTTCGCCATATTGCTTGGCAACATTCTCTATGTTTAGCGCTACCCTACCTCCCGGCCTTGAAGGTTGAAACCTCAATTTTATAGAGCTCAACTCATCCTCAGGGGCTTCAATGATTTCTGTTCTATCCAGCTCTTTTTGTAGTGAC
>DEQQ01000062.1 GCA_002360455.1 Saprospiraceae bacterium UBA3362 | reverse complement strand
GAGAAAGCGTGAGTTATAACAGATCTTTTGTGGCTGATAAAGAAATGAAAATTGCTATATTATCCATAGGTTATGCCGATGGCCTGCCTAGAAATTCCGGAACGAAAAGGGTTAGTGTAAACATCAAATCTCAAACAGCCCCAATTCTTGGTATAGTGTGTATGGATCTCTGCATGATCGATGTCAGCAATGTACCGGATTGCAAAGTTGGCGACGAAGTAGAAATTTTTGGAAAACAACAGCCTATAGAAATTCTCGCAAATGCATGTGAAACTATTCCATACGAAATTTTATGTGGAATTTCTCCACGAGTAAAACGTATTTTTATAAAAGACTAATCCTATTTACCGGTTCCCTGACTTTTATATTTGGCTATAGATTCTATTATTTTTTCCTTCCTGTTTTCAGGATCCGGGTGAGTAGAAGTGAATTCATCTTGCCTAGCGCCACCTGAAGCTTGTTTCAAAATTTCCATAACGCCTATCATCTCTTCCGGATTGTAGCTCGCATCCATCATAAATCGTATCCCCAAATCATCAGACTGAAGTTCTTGATCTCTCCCGTATTTTAAGCCAATTAATGCAGCCGCTTGTTGAGCCATTTGAGCGGCGCCATAATCTCCAAGGGCCACTCCGATAGCTGTAGAAAATCCTTTAAGCAAACCATCTTTTTCCATTCTCTCTCCGGAATGTCTTGCAAGAACATGACCTATCTCATGTCCCAAAACTCCCGCCAATTGATCTTCGTTTTGAAGCCTGGCCATCAATGCTCTGGTAATAAAAACTTGTCCTCCGGGAAGGGCAAAAGCATTCACCGTCTGTGGATCTGCCAATAAATGAAAATCAAATTGATAGGGTGACTGGGCAGCAACGCTTTGCTGTACCAACTTTTGCCCTACCTGCTTAACCAAAGATTGAGCGCGCTGATCTCCATCCAGTCCTCCATATTCCTGAATCATAGCCGGAGTGGACTGGAGCCCTATTGCAATTTCCTGATCCGGAGTGAGACTTACATGCTGCTCAATTCCAAGATACTCATTGTACGATTTGGTAGAGCAATACTTAATATAACTAAAACCAAAAATGACTAAACCTATGATCAATGGAGCACCCAGTCTTCCTAGTACTCCACCTAAACCCGGACCTACATTAGATTGCCCTTCATAGGGATTGTTTCTTCTTCCAAACATAATTGATTAAGTTGATTTGGTCACAAAATAATACAATTAGTCCAAAAACTCAAAAATAGTTCCCCGACTCAAGCTTTTTTAGCTTGTTCACTCTTTCTAAAAAATACTCAAAATAAAAATGTATGTTTGTGTTGAAAAAGAAAATAGGACTAAATCTCTATTTTTTGAATTTGAAGCTTTATCACTGAGTAGTTTTATGAAATCATTATTGTCTTACCTCTTTTTGGCATTTGCCGCTTTAGGATATGCTCAACCTGCAGAACCTATAGCCTGTCATCAATTGCATCAATCTTTTAAGCTCTATGAACCAACAGAAGAAGAACTGTTGTTGATGGAGAATTCCAATAAAAGATCAGACTCCATTGATATTTTAAATTATACTATACGTTTGGACATATCGGATTACAATTCTTCTGCTATTAAAGCCAATACCATTGTTTCTTTCAAAACCAGAATGGATAAAATTCCGGGCATTACATTGGATTTGAAAAAATTGACAATCGATTCCGTTTTTTATAATAATGCACCCATTCCGTTTAGTCATGCCAATGATTTGTTGGTTGTAAATTTCCCTCGCCCCTTAGCCTATCAAGAAGAAGCAGAGGTTCGAGTTCATTATCATGGTGTCCCTCATAAAGATCCTGTGTGGGGAGGTTTTTACTTTGTTGAAGATTATATATACAATTTAGGTATAGGATTGTCAAGCACACCGCCCAATTTTGGGAAAGTTTGGTTTCCCTGTTTTGACAATTTTGTAGAAAGGACAAGCTATGATTATATTGTAACCACAGACAGAAAGCGAAAAGCCTACTGCGTAGGAACCTTTATCAGCGAGGATACAAGTCAAATCGGCAAGCTCACTAGACATTACAGAATGAAAGATCAAATCCCAACCTATCTATCAAGCATTGCTGCCGCAAATTATGCAGTAGATTATAGCTCTCATCAGGGCATAGAAAAAAATATCCCAATCGAATTGATCGCCAAACCAAATGATCTTGCAAAAATGAAAACTCAATTTGTCAATTTGCCCAAGGCCATTGATGCGTTTGAATATTGGTTTGGAAAATACAGATTTGAGCGTGTCGGGTATGTGGCAACAACAGTAGGAGCAATGGAGCACCCAACCAATGTGGCATATCCTATATCTACAGTTTTGAGCGGCACACTTAATAATAATGAACGTCTTTATGGCCATGAATTTGGGCATCATTGGTGGGGAGACCTTACAACACTGAGTGATGCCAAGGATATGTGGATCAAAGAGGGAAATGCAGAGTACAGTTCTCATTTATTTTTAGAATATCTTTATGGAAAAGATTTTTTTATTCGCGCTGTAAGAACAAATCTTGCAGAAATATTGAAGTCCGCACACATCAATGATGGAGCATACCTGCCCTTATCTCCAATGCCCTACACAAATACTTACGGAACTCATACTTACAGAAAAGGGGCGGCAATGATTCATAATATGAGAGCTGTATTGGGAGATAGTTTGTATAGAAGAATCAATCATATTATTTTTGATAGTTTGACCGGAAAATCTATGGATGCTTATGAGTATTTACAATTTATGAATGCTAACAGCGGAAAAGATATGACCGATTATTTTAATGATTATATTTTCAATAAGGGATATTGTGCTTTTTTTATTGATTCCTTTAGAACAGAATTATCCGGCGCAGATGAGTTTGCAGTTTTTTCAATTTTTCAAAAAGCTTATGCGGCAGATCATTTATACAGCAATGTAGAAGTTCCTGTCAGCTTTTTCAACAGTAAATTCGAAAAATTCGAAACAAAGCTATTGATGAATGGATCTTCTCAAGCCTATAAAATAAAAATGCCAAGTGGATTTAATCCCACTCTCTGTCTAGTCAATGATGATCAGAAATACAATTGGGCTAGTCTTGGCAGTAAAAAAATGATTACTAAAACGGGTGCAACAGATTTGCCATTTAATGATATTACAGCTATCAATGCTACCATGCTGCAGGATTCGGTTTTCGCTTCAGTTGTTCATCATTTGGTGCCTCCAAATGAAGGTACCAAAGCTTCTAATATAATCAAACTTTCTACAAAACATTTTTGGCAAGTTGCTACTCAAAGCAATGGAAACTATAACCTCACCGGGACTCTTGAGTATAATGGCAATCAGGCTTTAAGCTTGGATTCTGACATCATTTTCAACTCCGAAGACAGCATACTTCTGGCCTATAGAAAAAATTATACAGAGCCTTGGAGTCAATATCCATATTACACTCAAAGAATATTGACTGCAACAGATAAAAAAGGATTTATGCAGCTTACAAAAATTTTACCGGGAGAATATTGTCTTTCTTATGGATCAAAAATTAACGTTGGAACAAAGCAACAAAACCAAAATGACATCAGCATTTCACCCAACCCGGCTCAACAAATCATCCGCATCAACTCAACAGTTGGAATCAATAGCTACTTGGTTTACGATGTTTATGGTAGACCAATTTTTTCATCCAAATTAGATTCTCCAGGTTTGGATATCGAACTTAATATTGAACATTTACCGGCTGCACATTATTTCATACAGTGCTTTGATAAAAACAATCAATTTATTGCACAGCAAGTTTTTGAAAAAATGTAATCCCCAACTGAGTCATAAAAATTAAAAAAAAAAGCCATTGCAGATCTACAATGGCTTTTTTTATATAAAACTGATTACTGTTAGTTTTCTACTGCAGCTATCTCTTCATAAATATGATAGTGATTTCCTATCTTATTCTTCAATGCTTTTCTCGCAAAGAAAATTCGACTCTTTACGGTTCCCAATGGTAAAGCTAACTCATCTGCTATTTCCTGATATTTATATCCATGATAATACCGAAGAAATGGAATTTTCAAAGAATCATCCAAACTTTCTACCATGTTATTCAATTCTTTCATCATCATATCGGACTCAGCTCTATTCAGTACAGAATTATTGAGTGAGTTGAAGTAATATTGATTTTCACTATTGTCACTTACTATACCGCCCTTTACCTTGCGACGATAATTATTGATGAAAATATTTTTCATGATAGTAATCAACCAAGCCTTAAAATTGGTTCCCGGTTGAAACTTATCTCTATTGGACAATGCTCTGAAAGCAGTTTCCTGATATAAATCTTTGGCATCTTCAGAGTCTCTGGTAAGACTATAAGCAAAATTATTCAGCGTCTGGGTCTGTAGGTTAAATTGCTCAAAAAACTCCTTCGTTGACATGATCACTTTATTTTCGTTCAAATTTACTATTTTGTTTAATAGTATAGACGTAATAATTAGACAAATAATTGTTAAATATCGACCAAAAACTATCCATTATATGTAAAGTCTTTTGTATCAATAAACTATAGATGCAATTTGGTGACATTTTATAGCACAAACTTTCAAAAAAATTTGAAAGTTCATTGTTTCCTTTTTTTCTACAGCTTCTCAGCGTCCACCAACTGAAACATAAGCTGGTTTAAATCTGTGATGTTCAGTCTCAATTTACCTTTAATCTCTATTTTTTCAGATGTATAAATTATTGGTTTTCTTGCCTTTACAGCCATAACGGTTTCCGGGCCTGCCCCTCCACAAAAAAAACAATTTTTGTACGGAAAAGCAGAAAACACAAACTCTGACTGTCCCTTATAACCATCTGTAGGTATAATAAACCCTCTTAAGCTAATTTCTTTGTTTTCCAAATTCTTTATCTCTTTTCCAAAAATTGGAACATTGACTTCAAATCCCAAGTTTTCGTCTGCTACCTTTTTATAGCTTACATCCTTGAGTAATTCCCATCCACTTTGTCCGCTTAACTGAACAGAGCAAATGAAAAATAAGGCCCAAAAAATAATCCCTCCGATTACGGATTTTGAAAGTTCCATTGTTTAATTATTTGAGTAGCTTTTTTATTTTGTGGAGTATAATCTTTTTCGGGATATCCTTCATGACCCTGGCCATCAGGAAACCATTTCCAAAAAAAACCTCCTACCCACCATTCCTTCTCCCAAAAACTGGCATAAAGAGCTTCGTAAGCGTTGGCTTGAGCTTGCTCATTTACAGCTAATTTTAAAATATTGGGTTCTAACTCCCAAGACTTTCCAGAACAACCATCTACACTCAAATATCCGTACTCCGTAAAGAGAATTGGTCGAGCTTGGCTTTTAGAATAGTTTTCAAGTTCTTGGACGATAGGTTTCCAAGCCTCTTTCAATTGATTTACACTTGGTTGCTTTTCATCAAGTAGAGGGAAATAAGCAGAAATTCCAATATAATCAAGCTCTTTCCAAAAACTTATCTCTCTGTAGTGATCCCAATTAGTGCAATAGGTCAATTTGCCTTTATATTTATTGCGTATCTCTCGAATAAGTTCTATCCAAAATTTTGGTCTTTGTTTGGCCGACCAATTCAGCTCAGTTCCTACACAAAACATTTCCACATTACTTTCTATGGCAATATCCAACATGAGCATGATGTACCTCCTATAGTCTTGCTCCCATTTTGCCCATTCTTCATCAGTACTAAACTGAATTTCTCCCACCCAGCTTTGATGGATGTAAATTTGAGGTTTCAGCATCACTTTGAGCTTGGATTTATGGGCCTCACTTGTTGTTGCTTTTACCCCTTCAGGTCTTTCTCCCCACCATTGCCAGTCGTGCACAGAGTAACTGATCTTAGTGCTGTTTTTTGAACCGAAGGCATAAGGAATAATGGCTATCCAATTGCATCCCAAATCCTCTACCTCTGCCATTACGTTCTTGCTAAAAGCTTGCGGAGGAGCAACAAATGTCAAGCCCTTTATTTTCTTTTGTGCTGATCTACAAAATGAAAAAAGATTGCATTTCCATAAGCCAATGCACAACAATAAAGAGACAATCCATTTGAGATACAAAATCAGTATCGTTTAGTGTTTTAATAAAAATAGTCCTTGATTGGATTTGATTCTAAGCCAAGGACTATTCTGTAGAATAATATTATTTAGCCAATAAACTCTGAAGCTTTTTCTCCAGATCCTTTTCTTCTCCGGGTGTGTAACCACTATGAGTATAGACTATCATGCCTTTGCTGTCAACGACAAAGGTCTGAGGAACGGTTTGGAAGTTAAGTACTCGCAAACTTTCACTGTTTACATCAGAAAGGACTGTGTATTCCCATGATTTCTGCTTTACCATAGGTTTTATTTTGTTGATTTGCTGTACATTATCAATAGAGATGGCAATCACTTCAATACCATCTTTCTTCCAGTTTTGATACAAAGGTTTTATTGCATCCAATTCTTTCTTGCATGGGGAGCACCAAGTTGCCCAATAAGAAATTACAGTTAATTTATTGTTGGAAAAAGTTTTGCTTATATCCACAGATTTGCCATCCAAATTCTTTAACTGAATAGAAGGGAATTTCTTTTCAACCGGCTTAAAAGCTGCACCAACCACAAAACTTATCAAACAAAAGAGAATAATATTTTTCATAAAAGAAGGTTTTTTTAACTTAGACGTAAAATTGAGCGAAAAATTCCATTACTTTGACGTTGAATAAACGATTTAACGAATGTTTAACCAAGCTTATCCAAAGGTAATATTATTATTTTTTGCAATATTTAATAATCTAATATTTAGTCAAGAACAATTGGTTCTGGGTGGAGGATTTCAAACCAATGCCAATGTTTTTTTACGGGATAGCCAGATAGGAGCCGCCAATATTCCTCAGTATGATTATCAGATTTTCGGCGGAGAGTCATGGTTGGATCTCAATGCCTCATATGCCGGATTTCAAGGTGGGCTTAGATTTGATCTTTTTGTCAATTCAAATTTGCTCAATCCGGTGGCTAGCTACAATGGATACGGAATCGGGCGTTGGTACATGAACAAGAAAGTAGGAAACCTCGAGATCACCGCAGGGCATCAATACGATCAGATAGGTCGAGGAATTATTTATAGATCTTTCGAAGACAGAACTCAGCTCATTGACAATGCTTTGATCGGCATCGGGATCAAATATGATTTATCTCAAGATTGGGACATAAAAGCATTTGTTGGAAGGCAACGAAATTTATTCAGTGCCTACCAATCCACACTCAAAGGAGTAAGCATCAATGGGTATTTCCAACCCAAGGAGGATTCCAAGTGGAATATTTCTCCCGGAATAGGACTGGTCAACAGAACACTGAGTGATGATTTGGTAAAAAATATGGCAGGCGTTATAGCCTCTTACGAACCTGATGATCAAATAGCTCCATGCTACAACAGCAATGCTTTTTCGATCTTCAATGATTTGAACATAAAAGATTTCAATTGGTATATAGAGACCGCATTTAAGCCCAATGATATTTACTATGATCCGAACGCCATCAAACTTTTGCCCAAAGGAAATAAAACCGTAGGAAAGTTGGTCAAACAAAATGCTTCCGTCTACTATACTAGCTTAGGATATGTTTGGAAAACTTTGGGCATTACTGTAGAAGGAAAGCGAACCATAGGCATGGATTTTAGAGCAGAACCTCTTCTCTCCGGCAATAGAGGATTGATCAATTTTATTCCACCAATGGCAAGGATCAACACATTCCGATTGATAGCATTGTATTATCCGGCTACACAATTTATCAGTGAGATGGCTTATCAAGCTGAAGTCAAATATGGACTTGGCGATCATTGGAATTTTACTGCCAATATTTCTAACATAAAGGATGCGGATTTTAAAAAACAATTTTACAAAGAATACTATCTGGATGTTGTTTACAAACACAGTGATAAATGGCAGTTGATGACCGGAATACAAAGACAGGAATACAACGTCGAACTGTATTATGGCAAACCGGGAGAACCTTTTGTAAAAACCATTACCCCGTTTTCAGAATTGTTAGTTCAATTTACAGATAAGTATTCGCTGCGTGCAGAAGTACAATATATGCACAACCCGACCAATATAGGCTCCTGGATAAACGTTGTTACAGAATGGGGAATGGCTCCACATATTTTATTCGAGTTGTCTGATATGTACAATGTAAAACCTCATGCCGGAACCAAAAAACTCCATTATCCTGCTGTTGGAGTTTCTTATACCAAAGATGCCAATCGCTTTGCTATCCGATATGTAAAACAGATTCAGGGAATCGTTTGTAGTGGCGGGATTTGCAGATTGGAACCGGCTTTCAGCGGATTTAGGGCAAGTGTAACTTCCAGTTTTTAAGTCCATTGAATGAAAATAAAATTGAGATTAGAAGAAGCAAATTTTAGTCAAACTTTTAGCCTGAGTCCCGCTATCCATTTCGGCGTTCCACGCCTCCATTACTATCGGGTCTAATTTTGCAAATCCAATTTTTCAAAAAACAAAAAATATAAAAACATGATAAACCAATTGATGACCAAAACAGACGTTCAAAATAATGTTCAAAAGTTCAGTTTTGTGAAATCATTATTGTCTTTTATTTCAATGATTTTTCTCCTCATCGTTCTTCCTGTTTCTTGCTGCGATTGGGAACAACCGGTTCCGTTGCCTACAGCCGGAAAGCCTACATCCGGCAGAGTAGTTCTTGTAGAAGACTTCACAGGAACAAGTTGCCCCAATTGTCCTTCGGGCAATGCCGCAGTTGAATCAATGCTAGAAAAATATCCGGACAATACAGTTGCAATTGCTGTTCATTCCAACTTCCTGGCTCAACCCGCAGTAACTGGAGAACCTAGACTAAATCATGCAGAAGCAGAAGCCATAGAAAAATTATTAGGAGCCTGGGATGCGAAACCGGAAGCAGCTATCAATAGAACCATTTTTAGCGGCCAACCAAAAATTAGGATTGCAAAACCGGACACCTGGCTTCAATTTATGGAGCAAGAATTGCAAAAAAAACCTGGTGTAGATATTTCCATTGAAAAAAATTATAATTCTGCAACAAGAGAATTAAGTATGAAAGTAAAAGTCGTAGCCAAAGAGGCAATAAACGAAGCCGTTCATGTACATGCGATGATCACGGAATCCCATATTATCCTATCTCAAAAAGATCAGACTCAAGGCACCATCTCAGGTTATGAACATAACCATGTTTTGAGAAAAGTATTGTCGCCTATCCCGGGCGAAAAAATTGCAGACAATATGGTTGCCGGACAAAGTATTGAACGCAGTTTTACCTATACTCTACCTACACATGCACAATTGTGGGTTGACTCCAACTGTTCTTTAGTGGCTTTTGCTTCACAGAACGAGACAAAATTGTATATTCTTCAAGCCGCAGAAACCAAACTAAAATAAATAGCAAAAGAATGAATCGATAAGTTTCGAGTAGAAGTTAAACCCTTTAGCCAAACAGAAAATTTGAAATCAATTCATAAATCTCATAACAACCAAAAGATTAAATTACCACTTCCCAACTCGATAAGGATATCGTATCATATATTGCTTTGCGATGAGTTCTTTGAGCATAGCTCGCAAATTTTCTATATTCTCCATTGACTTTGCAGAAATAGAAATCATAGGGCATTGATGTTTGCTTTGTAAAGTTTGCATAAGCTCCAGTTCGAGTTCATTTTTTGTTTTTAAGTCCAGCAATGCATCAAAATATTTCTCACGAAACGAGTCCATCTTATTGAAAATCATAAGAACAGGTTTATCATCTACTCCAAGATCTTTTAGGGTTTTATTTACAGTATCTATTTGGTCTGCATATTGCGGATGAGAAATATCTATTACATGAATTAACAAATCACTTTCTCTCAACTCATCAAGAGTAGATTTAAAACTTTCTACCAAGTGATGCGGCAATTTTCTAATAAATCCCACTGTATCAGAAAGCAAAAAAGGCATAGCATCCCATACCACCTTACGTACTGTAGTGTCTAATGTAGCAAAAAGCTTATTCTCTGCAAAAACTTCAGATTTGCTCAACACATTCATTAGTGTAGATTTACCGACATTGGTATAACCCACCAATGCGGCTCTGATCATTTCATCTCTGTTTTTACGTTGAGTAGTATTTTGTAAATCAATTTTTTCTAAACGCTTTTTCAAAAGAGAAATTTTTTCTTTGACGATTCGTCTGTCGGTCTCAATTTCTTGTTCTCCGGGTCCTCTCATTCCGATCCCTCCTCGTTGTTTTTCCAGATGCGTCCACATTCCTCTCAATCTGGGTAAAATGTATTGCAATTGAGCCAGCTCCACCTGAGTTTTAGCTTGAGCTGTTTGAGCTCTATTGGCAAAAATATCAAGGATCAAAGAACTTCTATCCAAAATTTTTCTTTTGAACATCTCCTCCAGAATATTCTGTTGCTTGCCTGTAAGATCATCATCAAAAATAACCAAATCAACATCATGAGTTTCTATGTATTTCTGAATTTCTTCTGCTTTTCCTTTGCCAATAAACGTTCTAGAGTCGGGTCCCTGCAATCGCTGAGTAAATCTTTTGGTGGAGACTGCTCCTGCTGTGCTCGCAAGAAACTCCAATTCGTCCAAATGATCTATGATCATTTGCTCTGTATGGTCCGGCAATATCAAACCAACCAAAACAGCTTTTTCTTCATTGCTTTGTTCTACTTTCTTTTTTGCATCAATATTCCAGGACGAATTCATCTTATATCTATTTTGTAACAAAAGTAGCTGAAATTTTGATCGGGTTTTGAATTAATTTTGAAACTATCTCATCCATCGAGATTCAGTTTATCTTGCAAGACAGGCAAAGAAAAGCTGAACCAAACCTAGACCCGACAGTAATGGAGCTGTTGTGCAGCGAAATGGATGGCGGGACCAAGACTACAAGCAATGAACAAAACAAGCCTCTCCTAAATCAATTCTTGATCCTTCATATTTTTTCTTTTACAAAATTAATTTTTGTCGCATATTTGCAGTACAAAATTATTTTTCTAATGAAATTCACAAATTTATTATTTGCAATTGTCGGTTTGATTTTCGTTTTTGGCTGTACGAATGCACAAAACGCACCTAAGGATCTTAAGTCACAATTGAAAGCTCATCCGGGAAAAGTAGTGGACGTTCGTACTTTGTCAGAATGGAACGGTGGCCATTTGAGCCAGGCGATTCATGCCGATTGGAACAATGGAGATTTCGAAAAACTGAGCAAGCAATGGAATAAAGATGAATATATCTATTTGTATTGCGCAAGTGGCGGTCGAAGCGGAAGTGCAACAGAGTATCTCAAAGGTTTAGGATTCAAAAATGTAACCAATCTTGGAGGTTATAGTGGAATAAAACATTTGGATGAGAAAAAGTAGTTCATTTTTACTTTGTTTTCTTTTTCAATTCAGTTTGTTTGCGAGACAACCAGTGGAACTTGGATTGGTACATTGGAGTAGAGATTTGAAGAAGTCTCAGGAGCTTAGCAAACAAAATAAAAAACCTATTTTTATTTTGTTTCAAGAAGTGCCGGGCTGCTCTACCTGTCAGAGATATGGGCATGATGTTATGTCGCATCCATTGATCGTGGAGGCGATAGAATATTATTTTAACCCAGTGTGCATCTATAATAATGAAGCAGGAAAAGATAGAGAGGCGTTGGAATATTTCAAAGAGCCTAGCTGGAACAATCCTGTGGTAAGAATTGTAGATTCTGAGCTCAACTCTATTGGAGAACGTCTCCATAGCAATTACTCTCCTTTTGCTGTGGTGAATAAAATCAATTTGAGTATTTTAAGATCAGGAAAACTTATACCCGAATATTTGCGATTATTGGAAGAAGAGTTGCTTGCCGGAGAGCAAGGGAAAGAAACGATAACTGTAGGCATGTATTGTTTTTGGAGTGGCGAAAAAGTCTATGGTGCAATAGATGGAGTTGTATCCACACAGGCCGGTTTTATGGGCGGATCTGAGGTTGTACAAATTCATTACAATCCAAAAAAAACTACAGCAGATGAAATTGTTGCGAGAGGAAGTCAACAGAATTGTGCGGATAGGGTTTTTTTGCAAAAACATCAAAATATTCAAGCTAAAATAACCTCAAAAGAAATTTCAACTTTCAAGGCAGATCATCAAATAAAATATTATTTACAACAGTCCACTCTCCGTTTTGTCCCCATGACCGAAATTCAGGCGGCAAGAGTTAATAGCGCATTAGCCCAGGGAAAATCAGCAGAACATTTTCTCTCTCCAAATCAGTTGAATTGTTGGAAACAAAAAAAGAGTGTAGAGAATTTTATTGGAAAAAATATTTATACCGGAAGTAAAGAATTACTTCCGTAACTCTATTTTTACTTCATCATTACATACAGTTCATGCAATTTCATCCAAAATGAAACTGCCAATGACAAAATTCACTTTGTCAACCAATTCCATTTTTTTTGAACGAAAAAGGCCTTAATTCATACTTTTTAAGCCTGTTTAATACTAAAGAAAAGAGTATCTTTGCTTAGAATTTTGTCATCGGTGCTTAAAATCGGATGAATCATAAGTTGGTTTCTGACAGCTTTTAGAAATTGAGCATAATTTCATCCAAATTAAATCAAGTTTTTGAATTGCATTTTGCCCTCGATGATAAAAGGAAAATCAAATTGTCTTTTTAAAAGCTATTTCAATGAAACAATACAAAGCATTTATTGACATAATGCCACATCAGGAGTTACTGGATCCACAGGGTAAGACAGTTACAAAAAATATACATCAGCTTAATATCAGCGGTGTAGCGGATGTAAGAATAGGAAAGCATATAGAAATGGTCTTGGAAGCTGTAGATCTGCGGAGTGCTGAAGAAACAGTTGAAATTGCTTGCAAAAAACTGTTGACAAATTTGATTACAGAGAAGTATCATTTTCGCGTAGTAGAAAATTAATGCTGTACCTGGTTCCAACTCCTATAGGCAATCTGGAAGACATGAGTCCCAGGTCGATTCGGATTTTATCTGAGGTTGATTTGGTTTTGTCCGAAGATACCCGAGTTAGTGCCAACTTGTTCAGGCATTTTGGGATTCAAACCAAACTTCAATCCTTCCATCTTAACAATGAACACAGCCAAACTAAAAAATGGATAGAGGCTCTGGAAAATGGCCAAAACATTGCCTTAATATCGGATGCAGGGACACCGGGCATTTCTGATCCGGGATATTTGTTGGTCCATGAGTGTCGAGAAAAACAAATTGAAGTTCAATGTTTGCCGGGGGCCACTGCTTTTGTGCCTGCATTGGTAGGATCAGGTTTATCTTGCGAAAAATTTTTCTACCAAGGGTTTCTCCCTCAAAAAAAAGGCCGACAAACTCAAATAAAGTTTTTAGCTCAGCTTCCTGTTACTTTTGTGTTGTACGAATCTCCACATCGTATTATCAAGTGTATGGATGAATTAATTTTACATTGTGGAGAAGAGAGACAGTCTTGTGTATCCCGCGAGATAAGTAAAAAATTTGAATCTCATTATTATGGAAATTTGGCGGAGGTGAAACAAGCTCTCTTGAATGAAAAAAAAGTTCAAGGAGAATTTGTAGTCTGTGTAGCCGGAATAAAACAAACCCATCATGACTAAAGACAGAAAATTAGATCATATAACAATGGCTCAAAACGCCAGCACTCCATGGGAATCATTGGATTCGAGATTTGATTATCATCCTTTTTCTTCCGTCCATCCAAAAGGAGACGAAAACTTTCCAATTTTTTTTGGCAAACAACAACTTGCCTATCCAATATGGATTTCGAGTATGACCGGAGGAACCGAGATTTCTCGCCAAATCAACCAAAATTTAGCCAAAGTTTGCAGTAAATTTCATTTGGGAATGGGCTTGGGTTCTTGCAGGAAAATAATTCAAAATCCGGACTGTTTTGAAGATTTTAATGTGAGAAAATATATCGGTCATCAACCATTGTATGCCAATTTAGGAATAGCACAAGTTGAGTATTGGTTGGAGAATCATCAAGGACAATTTATCGGTGATATCGTACAAAAGTTGGAAGCAGACGGTCTCATCATTCATGTCAATCCATTGCAAGAGCTGATGCAGACAGAAGGAGATCGTATTCATGTGACTCCTTTGATTACTATTCAAAGAGTGATGGATTTATTTTCTTTTCCTATCATTGTCAAGGAAGTCGGTCAAGGA
Source organism: Saprospiraceae bacterium UBA3362 (assembly GCA_002360455.1). Taxonomy (GTDB): domain Bacteria; phylum Bacteroidota; class Bacteroidia; order Chitinophagales; family Saprospiraceae; genus Vicinibacter. Next base: position 50,080 of record DEQQ01000062.1, on the reverse strand, counting down.
TTTTCATATCAGGATTTATCCAAACTGTTGGATTTGCCATTGCAAGCGATAGAGTTTGCTTCCTTTGGCGGAACCAATTTTTCTAAACTTGAGTCTCTCAGGAATGAATCCGTAGAACATTTTGCACCGCTGCAATACGTTGGTCATCATGCAGATGAAATGTTGGATTTTTGTAATCGATTGGTTCAAGAAAAGAAAATAAAAAATCCCCAACTTCGATTGATTATTTCAGGAGGAGTGAAGAACTTTTTAGATGGTTTTTATTATACAGAAAAATCTGCGATTCCTGCATTGTACGGACAAGCCTCTGCTTTTCTTCAAGCAGCGCAACATTCTTATGAGGCTACAGAGCAAATGGTATCAAATCAAATTAAAGGATTCCAAACGGCCAAGCATTTTCTAACACTAAAACTCAATCACTTTGTATGAGTAAAATGCAGAACTCAGGGTCGGGATCAAAATCCATATCCGGTTTTTCGAAACTATCCAAGCGAGGTAAAATAAAATGGATAGTAGAAAATTTCTTTCGAGATCCGGAGACAGTAATGCATGAGCTTACAAGTTATTGGCATAAAAATGAGGACCAACAAAAATTGTTGGATGGATTTTCTGAAAATACCATAACGAATTTTCCAATGCCTTTTTCTGTTGCTCCAAATCTTATGATCAATGGAAAAATTTATGTTGCCCCAATGGTCATTGAAGAAAGTTCAGTAGTTGCAGCTGCAAGTGCCGGGGCAAAATTTTGGATGGATCGCGGCGGCATTCGAGCTAAAATTTTAGGCACAGAAAAACTTGGGCAAATTCATTTTTTATGGAATGGAGAAGAAGAATTTCTAAGAAGCAATCTGCATCAAATCAAAGTAAAAATGTTGCTTGATGCCAAAGAGATTATTAGCAACATGGACAAACGCGGCGGAGGAGTCAGAGATTTCAAATTGATTACCAATCAAACTATTCCCCATTATTATCAGATATTGGTAAGCTTTGAGACCTGTGATTCTATGGGTGCCAATTTCATTAATTCATGTTTAGAGTCCTTTGCTCAAAGCTTAGAATTATTTTGTTCATCCAATGATGTTTCACTTCAGTCGGGTTACGAAGTAGAAATTCTCATGAGCATTTTATCCAATTATACTCCGGAATGTTTGGTCCGCGTCGAACTTAGTTGTCCTATATCGGAGCTGGGAGAATTTCCTGAAGGAATGAGTGCAAGAGAGTTTGCAGAACGATTTTATCAAGCGATTCAAATAGCAAAATTTGATACTCACAGAGCCGTAACGCACAATAAAGGAATATTTAATGGTATTGATGCTGTGGTTTTAGCTACTGCTAATGATTTTAGAGCTGTTGAGGCCTGTGGTCATGCTTATGCTGCTCGTGACGGTCAATACAGAAGTCTTAGTGATTGCAGTTTGGAAGGAGACCAATTTCTTTTTTTTATGGAAATTCCTTTAGCTCTTGGAACAGTAGGTGGATTGACTGCTTTGCATCCTATTGCGAAAAGATCATTGGAATTATTGGGCAATCCAACTGCTCAAGAATTGATGATGATTGCCGCTTCTGTGGGACTTGTACAGAATTTCAGTGCCATTCGATCTTTGGTCACCACGGGCATTCAGCAAGGACATATGAAAATGCATTTAACCAATATTCTCAATCAATTTCAAGCTACAGAACAACAAAAAAGTAAAGCTGAAGAGCATTTTAAAACTCATAAAGTGAGCGTACAATCTGTGCGTCAATTTCTAAATTCTACGCAATAAAAAATTTAGTTTTCAATACCGGGTTCTGTCCAAAGGATCACCATTTTACCTATTCAATAACTAAAAGGCAAGGTGTGAATAGATTAAGTTCGTACGGTAATAAAGACAGACTGTTTGCTTCATTGGATTGGACCAAATTTACTATAGCCGACCCATATGTTTTAAGAAACTTACATGACTAGCCACCGCATAGGACACTCGCGGATACTCAACATAGTTCACTCCGAAATCTGAACATGTTTGTTTTATTATTTTTGAAATAGCCGGATAATGAACATGTGAAATTTTTGGAAACAAATGATGTTCAATCTGAAAATTTAATCCACCGACAAACCACGAAACGATTTTATTTTGAGTTGCAAAATTGGCTGTTGTCTTGAGCTGATGAATAGCCCATTCGTCTTCCATTTTACCGCTTGTAGGTTTGGGCGACGGGAAAGATGTATGTTCTACAGTATGGGCAAGTTGAAAAACAATACTCAGAACAAAACCGGCTACAAGTGTCATTACCAAAAAGGAAACCAACCATAATTTCCATCCCATGAAATAGATGGGAACGACAATAAAAATAAAAATATGCAGAACTTTGAATAACCAAAATGCAACATGATCAGAGATTTTCATTGTAGTTATTTTCATTTGGCCAATTCGCTGTTTAAAATACTTTTGATAATCCAAAACGAAAATCCATAACAAATAAAGAAATGAATATAATGCCCAAAAATAAATATGTTGGTAACGATGCATTTTGAACTTTCTTTGATTTTCTGTCATTCGCATCCATGGCTCTATATCAATATCGTCATCTACACCCTCTACATTAGTGTAAGTGTGATGTATCACATTATGCTTTACGTCCCACATAAAACTATTCCCACCCAACACGTTGACAGAGTATGCGGATAATTTATTTACCCATGGTCTAGTACTAAAACTTCCATGTCCTCCATCATGCATCACATTGAATCCAATGCCTGCGATAGCAAGTCCCATCAATCCGCTCTCCAGCACCAATAAGGTCCAATGTGGAGTAAAAAAACAAATATGAACATATAAACCGGCTAAAATCAATGTCAAGATAAAGGCTTTGAAATAAAGTGAAAAATTTCCCGTCATTCCAATCCCTTTTTCTTCAAAATATCGGTTTATCCGTTTTCTTAATTCAAAATAAAAGGATTGGTCTTGATGCTGAAAACGAGGTAGAGACATATTTAGAATTGCTTTTACTTTGCAAATCTAACGTAAAACCCAACTCATAAGTTATTTATTTTGGCAGTATTCATATATATATTATAATAATATATTTACTACTATGAACTTCTGAATGTTAAGAGCTACATGATCGAAATCATACACCAGGTTTTAGTCCGTAATGTCGTTTTCGAAATTAAGCCATAAATCCTCTCCATAAAGTTGTTTAAATTGATAAATCACCGACCGGCTTTGATTTTTGTCTTTAGGATAAAAAATGGTCAGATTTTTTAGCTCTAGTCTCTCATTTGTTTTAGTAAAATCCAATTGGTATATTTTTTTATTTGAAAAATTCTTAAATTTTAGAATTTCAAACTTGGAATTTTGGATAGATAATTTTTTTCTACTCTTTTTTGTCAAGCCTTTACAGTTGCTTTGCACAATGATTTGATCGGTAAACCTGATGGATTTTAGCTTATCTTGGGTATAGAACTTCCCTTTATAAATGGTCATCATTTCTAAGCCATGAAGTTCTATTTTTGAGGCTGTCTTGCTTCTGACTCCTTTCAAACTGAATAGATAAATTTCTCTGTCCTCATTCTTAGGATAATAAAGAATAAATCGTTGAATTTTCAAATCGTTAGTATCCAATTGAAAGTCAAGAAATCCTAATCTCAATTTTGTTGAATCTGACAACATCACCCTTTCTACCATAGAATTTCTATAAAACAAATAAGGAGAAAGTTTATTTCCAAATTTTGAATAATGATCTCTATTCTTAATATACAGATCAATATTGTCCTCAAGATGGTCAAAATGATAAGTTCTTCTTGCGCAAGATGAGACCAACACAATGAAGCATAAAAGGGATATAAAATACCGTGCTTTCATATTAATTAAAATTATAATTAGAATGAAAATGAAATGAAGCATAAAATCTATTTAAGGCATAATTGGGATGAAAACCCATCTTAAGTTTGTAATGAATAATATCTTGAATTCCAAATATTCTTTCCTTTCTAGAATATCGCGATGTATGTTTTAAATTTCCTAAAACACCAAAATTCAATGCAAAGCCCGGTGTTACAAAACATCTCAAATTATAAGAAGAACAGTTGTAAAAGTTACGCACATGTTTCACATTTATATTTTTGATTTTATCCTCTCTGAGGGTGCTGTCCAAGCTAAAAAATATGCTGTAATCCTGAACATCCATTCCGAGTTTTGTAGCCAATTCATAATATTGTTTTTGGTAACCCGTGAACTGATCATAACTTAATTCAAGCAAATTGGTCCTTTGTGAATCATGGATAAATATATTTGCTCCACCTGTCCAGTAACGATCAAACTGATCGCCCAGTCCAAGTTTATCAAATGGTACTCCTCCGTCGTTATAATATGAAATTGATACCCGATCATAATTTGCCGCAATCCCACCTACTGTTTGATTTCTTCCATTATTGTTTAAAATAAAATTAACCCCAATCATTGCCAACGCTTTTGCGTCAGATCGAATCTGATAAATAGGAAGGTTATTGATGGTTCGAATATTTTTATAATATTTATGCAAACCACTCTGCCATATCCTTCCAAAATAAACACTTGTAGTTAAGTCAATTTGATTATCTTGATTTAATAACACCAAACTGTTTCCTAAACTTTTATTATAAATTCCTAGATTGATAAAGCTTGAAACCATCCATTTCTTATCTTTGGTTGTTTTACATGTTCCTATACCGATATAAGCTTTTATTCCTGGAAAGTGAATTCCTCCTCCATAATTAAATTGAACATTTATCCCTAAACTACCATAAAGGTCTCCTATAAGTTTAGAATCAGGTTCTGGTGGATTCTGAGCTTGATTCTTTGAATGATAAAGAAAACTAAAAATCAGAAACAATATAACTCTTTTCATATAGGTTAAATGAGCTTTTTAAGCCGTTAAATAATAATTTCTCCTTGAATATGTTATGGAATCCATAATTGTGACCATCTTTTCAGAGTTTTTTCTTTATAAATACGAAAAACTCCGATTCTTGAATTTATTATACCTCCTGATTGGCTAAAATACTCAATAATTTGAGTCAATAATAAACAAATTCATTCTTTTTGGTTTTTTTATGGGTTATTCTTATCATCGCAAAATTGAAGTCTATGAAGGATTTATCTTATCTCAGCAATGCTCATCCTGCATATATAGAAAATTTATATCAAGTCTATTTAAAAAATCCCCAAGATGTAGATCAGGGATGGATGAGGTTTTTTGAAGGATTTGAGCTTGGAAAGCAAAATGAGCTGGTGTCTGATAGCGCCAAAATCGACCTCAAACTAAATGAAAAAGAATTGGCAGTTATGTCTCTTATCGACGGGTTTAGACATAGAGGTCATTTACTATCTGAAACAAATCCTATACGGCAGAGACGAGATAGAAAACCACACCTTCAATTATCTGATTTCAATCTTTCAGAATCGGACTTAAAGTCCCATTTTGCAGCAGGCCAACTTATTGGTCTTCCAAATGCAAGTTTGGAGCAAATTATAGATCATCTCAAAAATATTTATTGTCAACACATAGGCTATGAGTATTCCCATATTGATCATCATGAAAGAAGGATGTGGCTGAGAAACAAAATTGAATCGAACTCCCAAGTAACTCAATTTGGTTTAAGTCTCGAACAAAAGAAGAGAATTCTTTCCAAGCTAAATGATGCTGTTGTGTTCGAGAAATTTTTACACACAAAATATGTTGGTCAAAAACGATTTTCGTTAGAAGGAGGAGAGGCTACCATTGCAGCGTTGGATGCATTAATTCAATTTTGTGAAGCCGATATTGTAGAAGAGATCATAATTGGAATGGCTCATCGAGGCAGGCTAAATGTGTTGGCCAATATCATGGGCAAAACGTATGAACAAATTTTTAATGAATTTGAGGGAAATGCAGAACCGCAATTGAGTTTTGGGAGTGGTGATGTAAAATATCATTTAGGTTATTCCTCGCAGATTGAGTGCGCATCAGGCAAACAAATTCAACTCAAACTCGCTCCCAATCCTTCTCATCTTGAGGCAGTGAATCCTGTAGTAGAGGGGCTCGCTAGAGCCAAAGCAGATGTTTTATACAATTCGGATTATGATAAAATTTTACCTTTATTAATTCACGGAGACGCCGCTGTGGCAGGTCAGGGCATCGTGTATGAACTGGTACAGATGTCACAGTTGAAAGGATATTATACCGGAGGCACAATTCATCTTGTGATAAATAACCAGATAGGATTTACTACAGATTTTGATGATGCAAGATCGTCCACCTATTGCACGGCGGCAGCCAGCATAGTCCAAGCTCCAGTATTTCATGTCAATGGTGATGATCCGGAAGCAGTTGTCCATGTTATGAAATTGGCGTTTCAATATCGTCAAGAATTTAATAGCGATGTTTTCATCGACATGGTTTGTTATAGAAGACATGGTCACAATGAAGGTGATGACCCGAAATTTACTCAGCCTGAGATGTATGATATCATATCTCAACATCAAAACGTACGGGAACTCTATATTCAAACTTTAAGTTCGAGAGCCGATTTGGAAGCACAGCTTGCCAAAGAAATGGAAAAATCTTTCTGGAACCTTTTGCAGGATAGGTTGGATATGGTCAAGCAAAAATCTCTACCTTATGCCTATCAAGCTCCTGAGCAAGCTTGGAGAGCATTACAAAAACATGCAGAAGAAAAAGATTTCGAAGTGAGTCCAACAACAGGAATTTCTAAAGAAGACTTACAACATATTATTCATTGTAGCTTGACGGCGCCGGAAGATTTTAATGTTTTGCCTAAAATAAACCGCCTACTAAAATCTTGGAAAGAGTCTGCAGAAAATGGAAAAATTGATTGGTCATTAGCGGAGTCGATTGCATTTGGAAGTTTGTTGATGCAAGGAAAAAATGTAAGAATGAGTGGACAAGATGTGAAACGAGGAACTTTTTCACATCGTCATGCAATTTTATTTGATGAACAAAATAATACAGAATATGACAGACTGAGCAGGCTTAAAGATCCGCAAGGTAAATTTTTTATTTACAATTCGTTACTTTCAGAATTTGCAGTATTAGGATTTGAGTATGGATATTCCTTGGCGTCGCCGGATCATCTTGTCCTTTGGGAAGCGCAGTTTGGAGATTTTTCGAACGGTGCGCAAGTTGTATTTGATCAGTTTTTATGCTCAGCTGAAAGCAAATGGAATAGAATGAGCGGGCTTGTTGTTTTGCTTCCTCATGGCTACGATGGGCAGGGACCGGAACACAGCTCTGCAAGGCTTGAGAGATTTTTACAGAGTGCTGCCGAATACAATTTTATGGTTTGCAATGTGAGTACTCCTGCAAATTATTTTCATATGCTTAGACGGCAATTGCAATGGAATTTCAGAAAACCACTTGTTTTAATGTCGCCTAAGTCTTTGCTACGTCATCCACGATGTTTCTCCTCTCCGGATGAATTTGTAGCCTCTAGTAAATTTCAAGAAATCATAGTTGATCATCCCAAGGATTCTAAAAATATCAAGAATCTTATCTTGTGCTCAGGTCAAGTGTATTATGATATTCTAAATCTAATTGAGACAGAAAAAATCAGTGACAGTATTGTCATCCGAATTGAACAATTGTATCCGTTTCCGATGAAGGCAATCCAAGCTCAAATTAATAAATTCTCAAAAGCGCAATTGATCTATGCTCAGGAAGAACCACAAAATATGGGAGCTGCAATGTATGTAAAACAGCAGCTAGGCGAAAGAGATGTAAAAATAATTTCGCGTAAAGCCAGTGCTTCACCTGCTGTAGGATTCAAAAAAATACATGATCAAGAACTAAAGTCTATCCTTAATGAACTCTTTCAGTAAGAATTTCTCCGGACTTGATTTGTACATATAAATTTTTTCTTATCGCTTTACACTGAGTTATTGTCAATAGAAATTCTGTTGTCTTCAAAAAAGCGAATCTCTAATTGAAAAAATAAAATTGATTACCTTTGTTCCCTTAAACAGACGGGTATAATGAAACGAGTATTATCAGCCATACAACCTACGGGAGATATCCATTTAGGCAACTATTTTGGTGCTGTTCAGAATTGGGTAAAACTCCAAGAGCAATATCAATGTACATTTGGAGTAGTAGATTACCATTCAATGACCATGCCATATGATCCAAAAAAATTAAAAGAGAATACTTGGTCCATGGTATTTCAATTGTTAGCCTGTGGAGTAAAAAAAGAAAATTTATTTATTCAATCTATGGTCCCGGAGCATACCGAGCTTGCATGGATTTTAGGTTGTGTTTGTTCCTACGGAGAATTGTCCAGGATGACTCAATTCAAGGATAAATCTGAGCAATTATCAGAAAAAGATAAAGATGCTGTAGTATCATCCGGACTCTTTTATTATCCTGTTCTTCAAGCTGCGGATATATTAATATATCATGCAGATTATGTTCCTGTTGGAAAAGATCAAGATCAACATTTGGAGTTATCAAGAAACATAGCGCAAAGATTCAATCACCAATTCAAAAAAGAATATTTCATTCATCCGGAAGCTTTGTACACAGAAACTCCAAAAATTCTTTCTCTTGCAGACCCAAGTAAAAAGATGAGTAAGAGTTTAGGAGAGAAACATTACATTAATTTATTTGGTGATGAAGCGATGATACGGAAACAAGTCAAATCAGCTGTAACAGATACAGGAGATCTTTCATCATCAGAAATGAGTCCGGGGGTTAAAAATTTATTTGAAATCCTGAAAGCCTGTGAAAGAATGGAAGCTTATCAGCAGTTGATGTCTGACTACAAATCCGGTTCTCTGAAATATGCGCCACTCAAAGAAGCTGTAGCTGATGCATTGTTGGCGTTGACAACTCCATTTAGACAGCGTTATTTAGAAATTGTTGCCAACAAAAAAGAAGTCAAAGCAGAGATCAAGGATTCTTCTGCTCAAATCAGGAGTCGAGCAGCTCAAACTGTCAAAGAGGTTAGAGAACTTTGCGGTTTGTAATTTTTATAGAATTCTATTTTAGATCAGAATAGTCATGATGGTTATTATTTTACTCAAGAGGATTCCCTTTGAGTGGATATTTAATTCAATAAAAAAAACCTCTCAAGCATAGCCGGAGAGGTTCGGATTGCATTTTTTCACAATAAGTTATGCAGAAGGTTTTTTGAATAATCCTCCTAATAAAGAACCGGCTCCACCACCAACCAAAGCAGTGATTATAGACATGATGTCCAAACCACCACCCGCAGCATTATTTCCTAAGAGTCCTGCAGCAGAACCCAAAATAGGAAGCAAATTGCCACCTGCAGCCCCGGCTAACAAGTTTCCGATCATACCCAAACCATTGTTTTTAAGCATGTTCCCCAACCATCCTCCACCGGCACCTAAAAGTGTATTAATTAAATAAGGCAAAATAGCATCCATAAGTCTTCGTTTTGTTTGTTTGTTAAAAAATGGATTTACCTTCCAAAAATAAATTATTATTTCGGAATTATATAAAATTTAAATATATATATTTTATTATAATATATAAATTATTAAATCAAATTGAGCTTAAATTAGTAATTTCACCCTCCAATTATACCATTTACAATGTCAAAAAATATAAGTCATCTCTCCGGTAGAAAAGGTCTTGATCAAAACTTATTTGAAACCATAGGCAATCAGTCTCAATCCTTGGGAGCATTGCCTTTAGAGGAATCAAAGTCTATTGCAGAGGAATTTCTTCTAGGAACTGCCAATGTTTTTGGCACTGCCAGTTTTTATGATTTCACGAGAGACTCCAATAAAGGTAAAAAAATATACCTGTGTAATGGTTCAGCTTGTTTGGTTTCCGACACCCAAAATAAACTAAAAAGAGAGCTTAGAGAACATTTTGAGGAGCATGAGATAGGAGAAATGTGTTGCTTGGGAAGATGCTACGAAAATGCTGCTTTTCACTATCAGGGCCATAATTACTCTCAATTAGAAAAAAATCAAATTTCAGAAATTGTTGCCAATCCAAAAGAGATTAAAAATGAATATAATGTTATAGCTAAAGGCCAACGCATTCTTACCGGAAATGAAAAAAGAATTGAAGACTATAGTCAATATTTTGGCTTTTTGAAACAAACTAAAGAGCAGCTGTTGCAAGAAATAAAAGACTCCAATTTGAGAGGAAGAGGTGGAGCAGGTTTTCCAACTTGGATAAAACTTGAGGGCTGCAAAGCGGCTCAATCTGATACGAAATTCATAGTATGCAATGCTGATGAAGGAGATCCGGGATCGTTCTCAGATCGGTATTTGCTGGAAGAGAAAATGCCTTTGGTATTAATAGGAATGATGATCGAAGGCTTTATAACCGGAGCTGCCAAAGCTGTAGTTTATATCAGAGCCGAGTATCCAGAATCTGTGAGGATAGCTCAACAAACAGTAGATGAATTTACTCAACGAGGTTGGTTGGGCAACAACATCTTAGGATCGGGATTTGATTTTACATTTAAGATTATCAAAGCCCAAGGAGCCTATATATGTGGAGAAGAAACAGCATTATTGTCTTCTATTGAGGGTCAACGTCCGGAGGTAAGAGTGAGACCTCCATTTCCGGTTCAGGAGGGACTTTTTAGAAAGCCGACCGTTGTGAATAATGTTGAAACTCTGGCTTCCCTGCCATGGATTTGTTTGAATGGCGGAGCACATTATGCCAAAATTGGAACTTCAAAATCTACGGGAACCAAGCTTATAAGTTTGGACAGTGGATTTGTTCACTCAGGAATAGCAGAGGTTCCGATGGGCACCTCACTGAAAGAATTGGTCTATGATTTGGCCGGTGGATTCAAAAGAGAGACCAAAGCTTTGCATATAGGAGGACCATTGGGTGGATTGGTGCCCATGAATAAAATTGAAGATCTGACTGTAGACTTTGAGTCCTTTTCGTCACAGGGATTTATGTTGGGGCATGCGTCCATCATTTCTATTCCTCAAGATTATCCTATGATTCAATACATAGAGCATTTATTTGAATTTACAGCTCATGAATCCTGCGGCAAATGCTTTCCCTGCAGAATTGGCTCAACCCGTGGGAAAGAATTAATCCAAAAAGCACAACAGGATCCAAGCTACAAAATAGACTCCCAACTGCTCTTGGATTTACTGGATACGATGAAGCGAGGATCTTTATGTGCTCTGGGAGGAGGAATACCGCTGCCTGTTTACAATGCTCTTCAATATTTTAAAGAAGAACTTGAAATTTATATTAAACCGGTATAGAGCTCCTTATCTCACTGAAATGATAGCGTGAACGAGCTCAATTATTCTATTTGAAGCCGAAATGGCCTGGCTTCAGACTGAACAATTTTGTTAATGGAATAAAATAATAATACGTTTTTAATATTAAAAACTTCTGGAAAAACCCTTAAAATCACTCCAATTTCGTATCGTGGTTTTCCCTGATATTTGTTTATTTTTTAGTTTAAATTATTGATATTTAGTTTTTTATAAATATTAAATATCATTTATGTATGTTAACATATTATTGTTTTGATTAACTGGTAATTTAGACTAAATGGCGTATCTTTGCGTTCCTTTTTTGCTTTAATTCCAAAACGTAAGCACTGTTGTCTTAAGTGAGACAATTGAATGGACGTAAAATCCTAAAAACCGAGTTTATGGTTGTGACTATGCGTGAATTTACTTTCTTCCTTGTAGCTTTTTTGTTCTTGTCTTCCTGGACAAGTAACAAAGGTAAGATCGTATATAACGAAGCAAATAATAATAGTAAAGGGGAAAATATTTTCAGTGAGTCAGAAGTAAAGGAAAGATTAAATGGAATGTACACCATAGTCGGACCGTTTGTGGTAGATGAAGATATTCTTGATCAGGTAAGGCGATTTACATCAACAGATAGATCTTCGAGCAAATTATTACTTAAACGGAGAGAACATTATTTTCCATTAATAGATAAGCTTTTTATGGAGGCTAATTTGCCTTCAGAATTAAAGTATCTTGCTGCAATAGAATCTGCACTTAACCCCTCTGCAAAATCCGGAGTAGGCGCTGCAGGGCTTTGGCAATTTATGGCTCCGACTGCAAGAATATGGGGATTGAAAGTGGACGATAAAATGGATCAAAGGCAGGATGTGGTGCTGTCTACTCAAGCGGCTATTCGATACCTCAACCGATTGTATAATATGTTTGGTGATTGGGCATTGGTACTGGCTGCTTACAATTGCGGAGAAAATAAGATTGTAGAATTAATCGAAGCAGGAAATGGAAAAAGTTTTTGGGAATTAAGAACATTTTTGCCTAGACAAACTCAACTTTTTGTTCCCGCTTTTATAGGAATGTGTTACATGATGCAATTTTATGGTGATCATGGCCTACTGCCAAGTGTCGAAGAAGAAATTCCTCTGCCGCTCAGTTACATTAAAATATATAAGGAAATCAACATCAAAGAGATGTTGAAACAAACTAAAATAGATCGAGAATTATTTGAAGAATTCAATCCTAGCTTTAAGAGAAATATTATACCTGAATCCGACAATGGCTTGTATGTAAGCTTACCGGATAGTTTGTTGACTGCTTTTACAGATTATTATATCAGCAAGCATGAACGCAAAGACGGTTTGAGTTATGAAGAATTAAAAGCCTTGGATCCGGAAATGAAGTTTCATGAAATCATTAGTTTCTCTCGTCCTTATGTTTTTGATCCTCACGGAATAGTTATTCGCCAAGAAGAAGAATTGGAATACGAACTTTTTATTCCTGCATCTGATAAATTAAGCAAATCTGAGGTGAATTCAAAAAATCCTGAAAAAGATTATATCTACCACGTTGTTCAATCTACAGAATGTCTGATGGATATTGCCTTACAATATAAAAATACATCCGTAAATGATTTGATACAATGGAATAAGTTGGATACTGAATTAGCCTTGACTCCGGGTCAGGTTTTGTTAGTGAGTAAATCAGCTCAACTCTAAAACAAGGAAATATAACCAAAGTGAACTCTGGTGTTCCTTACATCCCATTTCAATGAATTTTGTTTGCCATTGGCAATCGCCAAATTAAAATTACCCACAGCTGTTCTAAATTGAATTCCTGTACCAAGCCCAATGTTTGTAGTCCATCTTTTTGGAATTTGATAGACATTGCTGAGTAATCCATAATCGCAAAACAGAAATAAATAACTGCTTCTATCCAATAAAAATCTATATTCTGCTGTGCCAATAAAATAATGATCGGCAAGAAATTGCTCTTCATTGAATCCCCTCAATGTTCTAAATCCACCTACTCTGAACATTTCATTCTTTAAAATTTTACCCTGTGTAAAATAAGAAGATTGTTGGTATCTGTTGACCAAAATACTGCGTTTTGAAAGGGAAGTAAACAAACTAAAATTGAGAGAAAGCAAACCCTGATCAGAATATTGATTTAAACTATCGACTATGGCTTTTAGAGGAATGGTTGGGTCAATGATGTTTTCAATCCCGTTACTTAAAATATATTTTTTTGCTCCAATAGCTATATTGGTTTTTAAGATAATCCCTTTTCTTGGATTTTGAATCTGATCCAATTTTTGGTATTGGTAAAAAACGCCGAATAACTTTGAATTAAAATCCATTAAACTTGGCGCCCATGAAATAGGATTGATCAACTCTTTGGACGGATTAAGCAAAAAAGAGGATTGAAACAACGCCATTAATCCTGTCGTTGCAAAAGGTCTAATCGGAATTGAAACCTGCAGCTGATGTTTTAAATGAATAAAGGATTCTGCACTCCGGAATAAATGAAACTGATAGTCCATTCCAATAGGTAAAATAAAGATATATGGAAAATTAATTTCTGTTTTAAATCGCGGAGAATTGATATTCAAATTTTCATATTTTAAATACAGTTTTTCTCCCAGTTTAAATGAATTCCACAATTCCATTTCGGCTTCACCTGTCAGTCTGTATTGATTATTTACAGAAATAGAATTGATTCGGTTCAATCCCAATAAAAACTCAAATCTGCTTGCATTCTTTTTCTTAAGATATATCCAGAGGTCCGTCTTTTTACCTAAAAAAACGGGTTTTGAGTTTTGCATCAATTCTACATAAGGCAATTGTTCCAATTGCTTGTCTAACTCCGAAATAGAAGATAATTTAAAATCCAAATCTCTTCGCCACCGGCTCAAATAATATAAATATTTTGAATGAAAAGCGGTATAATTTCTTTGAACTAATTTTCCATTTTCCATTTTTGGGCCTGTCATTATTTGGGCATTTCCATAGAGGCTATCGTTTCTTAGTTGGACTAAATTGAGATGAATGGTGCTCAAAGGGTAGGAATGGTTGGCCAAACTATCCAATACAAAATGCAATTGGGAAATCCATTGGGATGCCGTCTGTGGAGTAGACAATTGATCATACTCCAGGCTGTCATTTTCAGAAATCAACCGTGTATGCAAATGCGCTAATTTGACTTTTGTCCCCGTGCTAAAGCAAACATTGGTATGCAGGCTATCGCGTTCGATAATTTCATATATCGTAGATAAATGGCCTTCTCCTATGAACTCCTTATAACTCTTCAGGATTGCCTGAAATAGATATACACTATCCTTTACAGAATAAGGATAGCAAATAACACTATCACAGGAAAATTGAGGCTGAGAAAAAATTTCACATACTCCAAGTGTCGATAATAAAAGTAGGAATATCTTATCTTTGCAAAAGTTCATGGAATCAATTTCAATATATTTTCATATCCCTTATTGTAAACGCAAATGTCACTACTGTAATTTTCATTTCTCTACAAATTTATCTACTGCAAAAGAGCTTTATGAGTCAATGCTCTTGGAAATTCATACTCGATTATCCAAATTAGGCTCTAAGGTAGTGAAAACAATTTATTTTGGAGGAGGTACTCCCTCTTTGTTTCCTCCGGACAAAATATCCAATTTGATCCAAACTGTAGGTCAATATTTAATACTGGACAAGGTAGAAGAAATTAGTTTAGAGGCCAACCCGGAAGATATCAACCATGATTATTTACTTGGTCTTAAACAAATTGGAATCAATAGATTAAGTCTCGGAGTACAATCCTTTGACAACAGCGCCTTGGAGTGGATGAATCGTGGACATACGGTTTCCCAATCTGAGATTGCTATTCAAAAAATTTTGGAATCCACCCTTGATCTGTCTATCGATTTGATCTATGGTATTCCCCAAAGCTCACATGAGCAATGGAGATTGAGTTTAGAAAAAATGAATGAATACCAAATCAAGCATTTCTCTGCTTATGCCCTCACAGTTGAAGAAAACACCAAATTGCATCATGAGGTTTTTCAAAAGAAATCCATTTCAATGAATGATGAATTTACCTGCGAACAAATGGATATTCTATTGGATTTTTGTGAGCTGAATGATTATGAAGATTATGAGATTTCCAATTTTTGTAAAACGGGATTTCGAGCAAAGCATAATGCACTTTATTGGCAACAGCAACCATACCTTGGTTTTGGGCCTGCAGCACATTCCTTTCTCAATGACTATCGTTCTTGGAATATAGCAAACAATAATCAATATATTTCCTTATTAAAAGAAGGCAAACCATTCATGAATTCAGAAAAATTGACTCAAGAAAATAAATGGAATGAATTTATTATGCTCAATTTAAGAAAAAAAGAAGGTATTTGTATAAATTCTATTCCTGACAGTCAAAATAAAAATAAATTTATTCAAAAATTAAAACAACTCCATCAAGAAGATATGCTCATTCTCCAAAATGATTGCTATACTTTATCTCGAAAAGGAAAACATATTGCTGATTTTATTACTCTTCAACTTCTATAATTATGCCTACAATTATCGGGCACTGTTTTTTTGGTATGAGCTTAGCAAGCTTAAAACCTGTTGGTCTGGATGTTTCCAAAGCTATTGGGTTGAGCATCCTGTGTTCCTGTATTCCTGATATCGATGGTATTGGTTTTTTTGCAGGTATTCCTTATCATTCCATTTGGGGACATAGAGGAATAACACATTCTATTTTGTTTGCAATGCTGTGGAGTTATCTTCTGAGTCAATACTTTTTAAAAGATGAATCTCGAGAATTAAAAGTTCAATGGTTTTTTCACTTTTTTTGGTGTACAATTTCTC
The DNA here is from genome assembly GCA_002360455.1 of Saprospiraceae bacterium UBA3362. Taxonomy (GTDB): domain Bacteria; phylum Bacteroidota; class Bacteroidia; order Chitinophagales; family Saprospiraceae; genus Vicinibacter. The sequence goes on along the minus strand of DEQQ01000062.1, from coordinate 33,981 downwards.
ACTCCCTATTAGACTCCATGACTGATGGTGGTTTGGGTGTTGGATTTTTTTTACCGTTTATAGATGAGCGTTATTTTATTGCAAATTTTATTCCGGTGAGCCCTATGAGCATTGGTTTTTTTTCAAGTATTCCTGGTATTCTATTTTTGCTTGAAGAGTTGACAATATTAGGTTTAATCTCTATTCCGATACTGTTCATGGGCTGGCTAAAACAAAATTTTCTCAATATTTGAACCGTTTACTTTCGAATGTAGTAATCTCCTTTAGCCGGTTTGTAAGCTAGAATTCCCTCGCGATCATAGTAAAATGTTCCGTATTCGTCATAGCTTACGGTCTTGTAAACGTCTCTAAATATTTTTCCATCAATGTAGATTTGTGGGATGTAATACTGTTTGAATTGATCAGAACTATAGCCTCTATTGATTGCAAAAATAAACAGTTGCAGATTTAACAAATCACTGAATCCATAATCAACAGCGGAAGTAAAAGTAACGTAATCATAAGAATATCCTAGTGGCCAATGATTAGGGTCCAGGGAATTTCTGATGGTGATATTTATTGTTTTAATAGTATGAGGTTTTATCGGCCTAATTACTGTCTCATACATCATAGAATTATAAACTAATATTTGCTCCTTGCTTTGGTCCTGCATGCAAGGAATTTTCTCTTGAATTCTTGAGAAAATGACTTTTTCATTTGCTTTCTCAACGAGCAAAACTAAACTATCCCCAAACTGAGAGATTAAATAAATTTTTTGATTGACATGATACGGGGCCCAATCTTTAGAACTCGCAATTGGAACTTGATCTACAAGCTCAACTCGATCATTACAGGGATCAATCATCATCTCTTCTTTGTTTTCCTTGCAAGAAAAAATAATAAGGAAACCAAATGCAAACACGATTTTTACGGTCGATCTTCTAAGCCAAAAGTCGACGTTATTATTAATACAGCATGGCTGTAGCCGAATGAGTATGACAAATAAGGCATTCATTGTGATCCATTTAAACTTTTGTTAATATTCAGATGATCATTAAATTTAAGCCTAGAAAGAAGCAAATTTGCCTAAAAATAAGAAATAATGTTCAAGGTTTATAATATTCTTTTTCTAATTTCTACAGTTGTATTCGTTGTAAGTTGCAAGACTGATGTAAAACAAACCAGCACAAAGACTGAACCAACTGAAATGGAACTGAGAAGTGGCGAGGCTTTGGCCGCCACCATTGATGGCAGGAAACTGAATGAGTGGCAAGAGTTGCCGGAAGTAAAAACTCAAAAAGAAAAAGAATTGGCTGAATTGAGAATGAAATATCTTCAAAAACAAGGTGACGTATCCGCCTATCTCAATTATGCTAGATCGTATTTGTCTGTTGGCAGAATAGAAAACGCCATTGATATCTTGGACAGAGCAGCGACAAAATTTCCAAATACAGCAGATGTTTTTTATTGGAGAGGACTAAGTGCATTTACAGGCAGACATTTTGCCGACGTAAATGATGATCTCCTTAAGACAGCTCAATTGCTGGAATCTCAAAAAAATTATAAAGGAATTCTTCCACTTCATGGAGTAGATTCTATCTTAGACCCAACTTTGCAATATAATACTTATCTCACACTAGGTCAGAATTTCCAGGCTACAGGAGACTTTGAAAATGCAGGACAGATGTATGAAATTATTGGTGATTTCTCAACCAACCCTGACTTATGGACATTGACCTATTACTGGCAGTATCAATGTTATGCTAGAGGTTCGAGACTAAAAGAAGCTCAAGAAATTTTGGCAAAAGTGGATAAAACTAAACAAACTTTAGCCCCTTTCAGAGCTTATCTTGATGCAATATTGTTTTGGAGGGGAGACATCAAAGAATCTCAATTAGTCGACATCAATAAAAAACCAAGCAATGCCGAAGAAGCAAAAGATTGGCTCATCAAATCTTATGCAGTAATCGTGAAACACATGCTCAATAATGATGAAGCTATGGCTGCAAAGGTTTGTAAAATTATTGATGAAGCCGGATATTGGAATCAACCTGCTGCAGTTCTTGCAGAAGCTGATGCAGCAAGATTAAAAAATATTTCTATACCGACAACTCAAAAAATAAACTTAAGCGGTTCGAGAAAACAAGAATAATTCTTGAAGTCAAACGAATATAATTTTCAGAATTGAGCTAAAGAGAGAAGGAGCTTTTTATTCCAAATTTTTGGTTGTTTTTATAAAAGTTTGATTTAGCGCAATTCTGATTTTAAATATTGTCCGGTATAGCTTTCCTTGACTCCAGTAAGTTGTTCAGGTGTACCAAAGGCTACCACTTTACCTCCATTTTTTCCACCTTCAGGTCCTAAATCTAAAACATAATCTGCGACTTTCACAACATCCAAATTATGTTCTATCACTAAAACCGTATTGCCACGGTCAACCAATTTTTGTAAGACCACAATGAGATGTTGGATGTCCTCAAAATGCAAACCTGTGGTTGGTTCATCCAAGATATAAAATGTTTTGCCTGTATCTTTTTTCGATAGTTCTTCTGCAAGTTTTACTCGTTGAGCTTCACCACCAGAAAGAGTTGTAGCCTGTTGACCAAGCGTAATATATCCCAACCCTACTTCTTGCAATGTCTTTAGTTTTCTATAAATATTGGGAACATGAGAGAAAAATTCTGTTGCCTCCTCTACTGTCATATCCAACACATCACCAATAGATTTTCCTTTGTATAATATCTCCAATGTTTCTCTATTATATCGCTTTCCTTGACAAGCCTCACAATGGACATACACATCCGGTAGAAAATTCATTTCGATAACTCTGAGTCCACCACCCTCACAGGTTTCACATCGCCCTCCCTTCACATTAAACGAAAATCGACCGGCTTTATATCCTCGGATTTTAGCTTCCGGCAATCCCGTAAACAAATTTCTAATCTCAGTAAAAACATTGGTATAGGTTGCAGGATTGGATCTCGGAGTTCTGCCTATCGGGTCCTGATCTATTTCAACCACTTTGTCAAGATGTTCTAAGCCATGAACCAAATCATAAGAAAGAGGCCTTTGAATAGAAGAGTAAAAATGCTGTCTTAATATTGGATATAATGTTTCAGTAATGAGGCTTGACTTTCCACTTCCGGATACGCCGGTTACACAAATAAATGTGGAAAGCGGAAATTTGATGCTCAAATTTTTAAGATTATGTCCTGTCGCTCCATAAATCGTCAAAAAATTTCCATTGCCTTTTCTTCGCTGTTTTGGAATTTCAATTTTCTTTACTCCGCTTAAATAATGAGCTGTTATAGAGTTAAGGCGAATAAATTCTTGTGGAGTTCCCTGAGCTACCAAATCGCCTCCATGCTTACCCGCTCCCGGACCAAGATCTATGATGTAATCTGATGCCATCATGATATCTTTGTCATGCTCTACAACAAGCACCGTATTTCCGATTTGTGTAAGTTCTTTGAGAGATTGGATCAATCTGTGATTATCACGTTGGTGCAAACCAATGGAAGGTTCGTCCAAAATATAAGTGATCCCTGTAAGTTGCGACCCAATCTGAGTAGCCAATCTTGTTCTCTGAGATTCACCTCCGGACAAACTCACTGCAGACCTATTTAAACTTAAATAATCCAATCCAACATAAAGTAAAAAACCAAGTCTGGCACGAATTTCCTTGAGAACATCTTTTGCAACAATAGCTTGTTTTGGACTCAATCTGTTTTCCAATCCCTCCATCCAATGATATAAATCAGAAATATCCATATTGGCAAGCTCTGCAATATGCTTTTCATCAATTTTAAAAAACAAAGACTCCTTTTTTAATCTTGTTCCGGAACATTGCTTACAATCTGTAATGATCATAAAATCTTCTGCAAATTGTCGGATTTTTTCTGAGCTGGTATCAGAATACCAGCGTTTGAGCATATTGCACAATCCTTCTGCTGCCAAGTGATATGAGCCGTCAAACCATACACTGTCTGTAGGAGCCGGAAAACTATCATCTCCTCCATACAATATTGTATCCAAGGCTTTTTTTGGAATTTTTGAAATTGGTGTCGAAAAAGTAAATCGAAATCTGTCTGCAATTTGTTTCAATTGTTTGAACGTCAAATTTTCTCTGGGCTCTCCAAGAGGAGCAATCCCACTTTCATTGATAGATAATTTCTGACTCGGAAGAATTTTTTTTAAGTCCGCTTCATGAACCTGACCTATTCCATTACAATGTGGGCAAGCTCCATAAGGCGAGTTGAAAGAAAATGAGTTAGGTGAAGGCTCATCATACGAAAGACCGGTCTCTGGGTCCATTAATTTTTTTGAAAATGGAATAATTTCATCCGAATCTTGATCTTGAATAAACACTACATCATTTCCCATCCTCAATGCTGTCTGAATGCTGTAGGTCAACCGATCGTATCGCTCAGGTTTAACTTGAAGCCGATCAATCAATACTTCGATATCGTGAATTTTAAAACGATCTGTTTGCAGTCCGGGTTTAAGATCTGTTATCTCCCCATCCAGTCTCACTTTATTAAATCCTTGTTTCCTGATTTGATCAAACAATTCTCTATAATGGCCTTTACGAGATCTCACTACAGGTGCAAGAATACTTATGCTCGAATTTTGAAATTGGTCTTTAATTAAATCAAGCATTTGTTCTTCTGAATACCGCACCATTTTCTTTCCTGTAGCATGACTGTAAGCATCTGCTGCTCTGGCATACATCAATCTAAAAAGATCATAAATTTCTGTGATTGTTCCCACTGTGGATCTCGGATTCCAGCCCGTAGTTTTTTGCTCAATAGAAATTACAGGACTAAGACCATCAATTTTTTCTACATCGGGTCGTTCTATTGATCCAATAAATTGTCGAGCATAGTGCGAAAAAGTTTCCATATACCTTCGTTGTCCTTCTGCATAAATTGTATCAAACGCCAATGATGACTTTCCGCTCCCCGATATTCCCGTAATTACAATCATTTTATTTCGTGGAATTTCAAGATCAATATTTTTTAAATTATGCTCTTTAGCCCCAACGATATGGATGTGATCTAAATCGATAAACTTTTTGGATTCTGCCATGACAATAAACAAAAAGCAAAATTAATCTTATTTCTCTGAGCAGATTAGAAATTATTTATTTGGAGAAAAGAATTTGGGTTTTAGCTTGTATTCTGAGTCCCGCCATACGGTCGCGGGAGCTCCCTGCTGTCGGGTCTATGATTGCAAAGCTATTGTTTCAATTCAATCAAGAAGTAACGACTTTTGTCATAGAATTAAATAATATGCTTGATAATTTTTAGCAAATAAAATTGTGAGTTTATCATTTAGTCCAATTTCATTTAGCGTTTTACAATTCCTTAGCATTAATAATAAAGTATACCCATTGACCAAAATAAGGGTTTTCTACTTTAGCCCCTGTAAGTAGATTCACGACCAATTACCCCAATCACTATTTTCACTTGAGAATACAGGAAAAAAGGCTTTGGAAATTTTATGAAAACGAGAATACAACTCTTGATTTACCTTATCCGTGAACAAAAAAAGGAGTGCTCATAAGAACACTCCTTTTCCTTTAAATAAATCACAATGCTTTTTTATTCTATAACCACCATTCTTTTTGTAGCTGTCTGCTGACCAAAATCTACCTGATAATACAATACCCCACTCACACCCAACTGCTTGTTTTCAAGAATCCATTCTTGAAATCCTTTTTGCATTTGCTGAGTAGCTTGATAATGTACTTTTCCTGTAAGATCATACACTGTCAAAGTCACAGGACCTGATTCGTTCAACATCATTCCAATAGAAGTCTTATCCTTCCAAGGATTTGGTTCGTTTTGAAGAACTATGAAGTCCGTTTTAGAAATACCGCGTACTGACCAATTAACTTTGCCTTCACTGCTTTCATTGGCAGCGATAGAAATTGCCGGAGTAACAGAAGATCCTAGATAAAGCACATCGGCTATATCGATATTCTCTTTAGCCAAAACTTTAATTTTCATAAATTTCTTATGATTTGCAAGTTCTCCATTCCAGCTTAAACTTACCTTACCTCTTCCTGCATTGAGCATAGAGAAGTTCTCTGATTTGATTGCATTATCTGCTGTACTTAAGATATCCAAAACTTCTACCTTACTGTTTTGGAATTCTATTGTAAACTGAACACCGGAATAATTTTCCATGTTTTCTGCAATTACATCAATCTCATATTCTTTTCCTGCTTGCATACTAATATTCTCGCAGTACAAACTCAAAGCATGATTGTCTCGGGATTGACCTGCTCCAAATCCTCTTGTCTTAGCGGAGTTGTTTACATCTCCAATTTTCACTGCAACAAAATTGACATGCATGTCAGAATTCAATTGAGAAATATTGTAGCTTGTTGGATATTGTTCATCCAATGCTGTTGCAACACTCGCAAAATTGTATAACTCATCGATGAACTTCCAACTTGTATTAGTAGGAATAGTTGTTGATATTCCAAGAATTAATTTTCTCAAATCTGATATATCTTTTGTTGACACAGCTCCAGAATTATTAACATCTGCAGCAATCATCTTGTAAGGAGTATCCAGCTCTTCTATGCCTAAAATGTGTTTTTGGATTTTTACAATATCTGCAGTAGTAACACCATTAAGCCAGTCATCATTTTTAAGAGGAGAAATAATGTAGTTTCCTCCAACTTTCATCTTTGTGAAGGCATATTCTCCATTAAAGTTTGTTGTAGCGCTCAATGCATTTGAGTTTATCAAATCTACTTTTACGTTCTCAACCTCAGATCCGGTATGAGATTTAATAATACCATCTACATCAGCTTGAACAACAGTATTTGGACACAGAGGTGCCTTGTTAGGATCGTCTTGTACAATGATTCTGGTACGGCAGAACGAAGTATTTCCATTGGCATCTGTCACCCACAGTTCTACTGTCCTTGGTCCAACGCTATCACAAGTATATACTCTTGATTTGTCACTTGTATCTCTGCTGAAACTTAATTTCACAGGATAACCACAGTTATGATAACTTCCTGCATCAACATCAGAGGCCCACACTTCTACCATTTTGGTATCAGGTACACCGTCTCCGTTGGTATCCATAGGAACCAATCCGATAGATACATCACTTAAGCAATAGGCTGTTGGGTTTTTGCAATTTAACAAATTGACTTTATATTGACATTTTGCTGTATTACCACATCTGTCTTCTACTTCCCACTTGATAATATGATTTCCTAATGGCCATGTTCCTGTAGCAGTTCTTTCTCCTATTCCTGCTCGCTCCAAATCTATTGTACCATCGCTGTCAAAGTCCACTTTATATCTATATAAAAGTTGATCTGCAGCAGTACAATCGTCAGATGCATTGATGGTGAGTGAAATTGGAATAGGCCTGCAATTCACATCATAAGTACAAATAGTAGTATCGTTGCATTGAGTTAAAATGACAGGATCTACCGTATTAATTACTTTAATAAACTGGGTATCTTCGTATATGATGAAGTTATTATTATCATCTTTTTCGCACCAGTTAATAACTTTCCATATTCTTAAAATTTTGAAACATGGATCACCCGGAACTGTATTCGAAAACACATGATCATGATAACTTGAGCCCACTAAAGTACATACATCATCTGAGAAAGTAGGTCTGTTGTATGGAGCTGAAAGCAATTCAGGTCTTAACAATTCGTGATTGCATATTCCTGAAGTATCCAAATCTGCCGGCCAAACAATGGATTCATCGTCAAACGGATGATGATTTTCTACTGTGATTGTTTGATAACATCGTACCTCATTTCCTTGTCTGTCGGTCGCAATGAACCATCTTTTGATAACTCCCAATCCACAGTTATTGAAACCTGAACTATCTACTTCTTCTCTCATAAAAGGAGGACAGTTATCCGATGCCAAACCATCTTGAGGGTGGCCATCGATATTGTGCCAGTATCTAGGATCTATAACTATTGGTTTTCTATCTTCTTGTGCTAATGCAACTGTACCAAATGATGTACTTAAATTGTTTAAATCAATAGGGAATCTGCAATCTACAGTAATATTTGGTGGACAGCTTATCAACGGAAGGTCTTTATCTTGTACTTCTACAAATACCATACAAACAGATTCATTGCCACTTGCGTCTATAGCTTTGAAAGCCACCATAACTTGACTTCCTACATCTTCACAACAGAAGCCAACTTCCGGTCCCCAATCATCCGGTCCGGTTGTACCACAAGCATTATCATCCATTCTGCGAACCTCAAAATGATGTAAATGACACTCATCAAAACTTCCATCATCAAAAACTTCTGCAGGAACCCAATTGTATCCACTATGATTCAAAGCTACCACAGTTCTTCTATCGCAAATGGCAACAGGCTGTGTTTCATCTTTTACAGTAACGATCAAAGTATCTGTTGTTAGATTATAACAATTGTCATAAAGTCTGTAAAAAACAGTATCAATTCCAACAGGAAGTTTTGCAAGTCCTCCATTTTTACCAATTAATATTCCTCCGGGATATTCTACATCAATTCTAAAAATTGCATGACAATCATCTACAGCATCAATAGAAGGAAGAACAACATCTGCATAACAATCTCTATGTCCTGTCGTCACATGAAAATCGTAAGGAGCATGAATAATGCGCGGACCCTTGTCGTCAACGATTTGGATAACCTGTGTCACAGCCCTTGTCAGCTCTGTGTTACACCACCATTCTCTTACTCTCCATGTTCTCATTATTTTTCTCACACATCTTATTTCTCCTAGGTCCAAATCTTCATATTCTACAACCATGTTGCACAAGAAATCTGTTGTTGGCCAAAGTCTGTATTCTATGCTTCCATAAATAGGAACTCCGGTTTCGTTTGGATGTGGATGATTGTTGGCATCAAGCTCAACGATATCGCTACAGTTAATGGTGACATCCAGAGGATATCCTATGGAATCAATATCAGGTCTTTCTATTAATATCTGTTGTGCACAGGTATCTGATACGTTTCCACGTGAATCAGTAGAGACCCATACTCTTGTGATTTGCTTTATAAAGTCCGGATTACATTCCAATTTTGTGATTTGCTCATCCAATAATTTTACTGAGTATTTACTGCAGTCTTGAACATCTGCCGGGATTGGAGTTGCATCAAATTCAAAGCAGTTCATTGTATCATGTTTACAAAGAATGGTTGGAGAAAGTTTATCTTCTATCGTGACATAGCTCCAACAAGAGTTTCCTGTCACTGTATCAATAACAGTAGCCGTTAATGTTTTATTGAGGTAGTGTGAATCAACTGGATTTGGAACAGGATGGCCATAATGACTTAAAATTACTTTTGCTCTTTCTGCACACGGCGAGGTCAATACAGCATCCGGTGTAATCAATACCTCACAGTTTTGATCTAATGAAACATTGAGATCTTTACATGCCATAATTTCTCCACCATCTACCGTTATTGTAAAAACGCATCTTTTTATTCCACAACAAGCTTCTGCTTCATATACAACAGTGTAAATTCCAGGATTCAATTCCTCTCCACTTACAGGTCCTGAAATTTGGGTGATAATCGTTGGATCCGGAGTAGGTACAAATATGAATCCTGTGATATCCATTGTAACTTCCATTCCATTGTTTTCTGATTCTACCCAAAATTCAAGAATATCTCCTTTATTTACGACAACACCGGCAACCGATCCGTTTGCAGCATTTGTATTGAGAGGCAATGAGAGTAGAACAGGGCTGCCATTTATAGAATAACCGGCCTCATCTCCTGCAAAAGTGCCCGGATCCGGAATTGCAGCTGTCCAGTCAAACTGGATTGTTCCATCACATGGAGCTGTTCGCCATACCCTTGTTCGTTGATTTCGTGCCAGTCCGGGGATTCCATTATTGGATGCTGTCATACTTAATGTTCCTGCATCATGGGTCACAATAGCATCTGTACCCAATCCTGAAAATAAAGATAAATAAGGATCCAATAGATTATTTTTCCATAAATCAGAGGCAAAATGAGCTGTAAAATCTACAATTGTAGCCGTACAAGGATCCTCAGAAGTAGGATCATCCCAGGTATAGGCAATAGTACATTCTCCAGGAGGGATGCTTAGGGTTACATTTGCGGGACAACCCGTAATTATTGGCTTAGTGGTATCTACAACATTAAAATTATATGAACAAATACTGCTTCTTCCTGAGCAATTAATTCCCATACTAAAAGCTGTATAATTACCACAAGTCAATAATGCATCTTGATCCCAAAAATGATCCCACATTACTTCAGGTGCGCCAAATGAGTATATATTTAAATCCCTTACAGTCAGTGTATTTACTCCTCCTGTGTTGTCTGAATTGATTTCAAAACAAATTCTATCTCCTTTTCCAACTACGATGCTGCGTGTTCCCTGTATCGTTGAGCCGGTACCCGGGGTAAGAACATTCACAGTGCTTGTACCAGTCAGAGCGTTTTCGATCATAATCCTGGCTCTATCATTTGGAAAATCATCACCAGTGTCCATAGTGGCTTCAAAACTAAATTCTATTGTACCTGCACAATAGGCATAAAAGCAAAAATTAGCTTGAGAAAGAGCTCCTGGGGTACCATTATTGATCCCTCTCATCACGAAGTCTCTGCCATTCATAACTACACTAGGCATGATTCCCCCTCCTGCACCCATCACAAAACTATACTTAGTTATGTTAGTTTCTGTTATAACAAAAACTCCTTGACAATCCTCAGTATACACTTCAGAAAAAGGAATTGGATTTGGCAATGTACAGCTTCCGGGGTCACTAATATAATGGACAGGAACTACCGTAGGACAGCCACCGTTAAGAACAGGTGCAGTTGCATCCGAATCGCAGGGCTGCGCATGAAGGACATTAATCAGAAATAAACCGATTAATAAAAAGTAAGTAGTAATAGATTTATAAGTCATAGCAAAAAGCATTTGTTTCTAAAACATGCTATGTACGCTATGCTCCAAAGAAGTATCCTGGGATGGACTAATTCAGGGCAAATATATATTAAACATATTCATATATCAAAATTTTTGTAATACATATTTTTATAAAAAATCATATTAATTTAATTAATATATATATAATAATTATTATCAATATTTTATGTAACACATACAAATGTTTGGCTCTTCAAATATTTTTTAGATTTAAATCAATAAAAAAATTAGAATCCTTGGGATTTGCTCAATGCTTATGCCTGTATAAAGGTAAATCCAAGTCAATTCCCGGCTTAAATCCCAAGCTCAAAAATGCCAAATTCAATGGCATTTTAGTCACCTTCAAATCACAGATAAAAAAAGCCCTGCTAAAAAATAACAGGGCTATAGGATAGTATAAAGCTAATTTTTTTCTTATTGAATAAGCAGCTTTCTTGTGGTGTTTTGTTTTGCTCCAACAGCCTCTATAACTACCAATCCTTTGGCAAGATCGGTGGTTGAAATTTCCAACTGTTGGTTGATCCAATTTTGGTTTCCGTAGCTTCTGATCAATTTACCGTCTACAGATTTAATGTTGATGGTATGAATATCTGACCCATCTTTGATGAAAACAAAAACTTTGTCATGTGCCGGATTCGGATAAGCTCTGAATTCTGTCGAGTTGACATTTTCTGTTCCGACAACTTTATTTGAATTTACCAATGTCCCTTTACCTGAAGCAGACAGACAGACATTTTCGCCAAGACCTGTAGTCATGCAAGCTTGAGAATTATAAAACTTTGGATTGATAAATTCAAAATTATCCACTATCCAACCCTTAAATCCAGCAATAGAGGAAACAACGGACATATCTGTACCAAATCTAAATCTGAACTGAACTTTTTGTCCTGAAAATTGGGTTAAATTAACAACACTTGGTTTGAATCCCTTAGAATAACCGGAGAATCCCTCTGCAAAAGGAATGGCAAATGTGCTGTAGTCAATTTCTCCATCATATCCATTCAATGAAAAATCTGTTGACTTGACAGCCTGCCAAACTTTTCCATCAGTAGAAAATTCTACCATCCCTGCATCTATAGAAGCTTGAGTATTATAATAATGTTGGAAAAAAAATGAAGGCTCATTTCCTGATAACTGTACCGGATTTTTTATCCAAAAATAAAAATCTGTCGTATCCGAAGATTCCTCAGCTGTATAGCATGCTGAGCCCCCTACACCTTGCGAACCATCATACAGCCAAATGGAGTTTCCTTTTTTCAAGTCAAGATCATAAAAATCTTCGGTGAATGGATCGTCCAAATTATCAATAAATAAAGTATTGGATTTAATATTAGGATCTGTTTTTAATTTATATTTAATTACAGTATTTTGTAAAGCAGTCATACTGCTTAGTGACCAGCCCAATTTGTTTCCGGTGATTGTTGTTGGAGCCAATGATGCCGACCCCGGAACATAACTACAGCCGTCCGGTATTTCGTCAGAGACTTCAACATTGTTTACCCCTGTAGCTCTGAGGTTACGCACCGCAAGGGTTACTTCAAACGCATCCCCTGCATTAACCAATTGATCTACAGTCTTGCTAAGTCTTGTAGCATTAACACATTCTGGTAATGCCTCAAAATCTTCAATCTCATCTCCTGCTTGGTCTGCATTACCTTGTGAAGCTCCAAATCCCATTCCTCTGTCAGCAAATACCTGCCAGATCAAACATTTATTTACTCCCTTATTATTAATTTCGTCTGCCTTCAATATCGCATTTCTTCCATCTATAAACCCGGGGCTACAAGGCTGTAGTTTCATTCCATCCATAACCAGTTGAATACAAATATTATTTCCGGCAGTCTTATTTTTGAAACTTGGGTCATAACCATATTTTTCTGCAAATGCCCAATACAAATCCCACAATACAAGAGCCCAAACTTCACCTATATCGTGAGTTTCTGTGCCAATATTTTTGTAGGTAAAATTATTAACGGTTTTATCTGTGGTGTATGGTTTTCTTCTAATTCCTAAGCCATCTTTTTTAGAATTAATGGCATAATTCCCAATACCTCTTACATCTGTTCCTTTATCCAATGGCTCCGCCGTCATAATCAAAGACATAAAATCACTCCACCCTTCTCCCATTTGCTCTGAATTGCCTAAACATCCGGAGTTGGAAGGTCCGCCGGTTAGTCGATTAGAAACCCCATGTCCATATTCATGAGTGATGATTCCATTGTCCAAATCACCATCCAAGCTATCCGGCCTAGAAGAATTGTCTTCAGGTTTCTTAATTTTTACTTTAAGTCCATTATCAATCTGAACTCTAATTTTATCGCAGGTTGCTTTGGTCATATAGTAAGTGGGAATTTTAACATCACTAGCAAAATCCCCTGCACCCATATTCACATTTGTATTATTATGACTGCAGATCAACACTGCTATCGCTCCTCCATTTTGTGCAAAGTAAGCTTTCTGGCTAAAATCACATTCACCACGTTCTATAACCACTATCTTACCTGATATCTTAGATTTATTTTGAGAGTTATTGCAACCCAACCTTTCTTTTCCCGGAGTCCCATCATCTGACCACACAGCATCCCCTTCAATCGGAGTTGTAGTTGGAGCCGGTCCAAATCCACCTCTGCTTGCATCTAATGTTCCTTCCAAACTTGATGGTGCTGTAATTGTAACTTCCGACAAAGAAGATGACCATAAAAACATTTGCATTCTTCCTGATCCTCCATCAGCAGGAGTTAAAAAATTGGCATTATTGAGCCCGGATCCGTCCTGAGCCTCTGCATTGACTTGATCTCCTCCTTTACCTCCTTTAGCATAATTATTGGTTTGAAAATTTCCGGCCTTTTCATCAAACCCAAAATTGTACAAAATATCATGCATCATGTTGTTTATGTAGAATAAATTGGTCACTGCAGCATTTTGATAAAATAATGGTTCTTTTGTTAAGTCCATAGGAAAATCAAAAATCAAACTTGAACCACCATTTGGTTGATTACCATCATTGGTATTATCACCATTGCGATCTAAGTAGGCATTTACATTGTTTCCGGAAGTAACAGTAAATTCTGGCCCTGCCAAACCATTTGTATCATGCCATCCGAATGGTGAAGCAACAGGATCTGCAGGATCAGTTACAATCGATCTGTTACCATACAATGGACTTTCTACTGGCAAAGCCAATATATTGTAACTGTTTGGCATACGAGTAGGGCTATGCAATCTGACAAGTTCTTGTTTAACTGTTTTTTGTTTTGTATTTTGATAAGCTTGATGTTGCTGACAATTCTGATGTTTGTGATCAAAATTACAATGGATCACCTTATCGACTTTATCAAGAATCTGAGCATTTTTTGCATTCACAAAAACGACCCAATAGGCGGACTTATAATTTAGATCCAACGTTATTTCATAGCACAATATTAGGTTTTGATTTTGGTCAAGCTTGTAGACCATCTTTACAGGAATATCCCCGTTAGTGAAGTTGGTTTTATCAAAATAAGAAATTCCGTTTTCATCTTCTCGTGCCACATTAGCCGGAATAAGAGCATTAGGAATTTCCAAATTTCTTACAGAAGCTTCCAAAGCTGTCGAAGCAGAAATTGATGATTTGGTCGTATTGACCTTTTGAGAAATCTTTCCGACAAAACGATTTGGGCTGTCGTACACTTTACCGTCTTTGGCAATATGTACAGAAGTAATTGCATTGTAAATTGGTATTCCTTGATACCTTTGCTGGAAGTAAAAATGCTGTACACCATTGTGATCTGTTTGATATTGATCTGAAATCACCAAATCACTTAGATCAGATTTGACCAATTGGTTTTGTTCTGCCTGCGATTCCAGAACTCTCAGAGCAGCGTCAAGTTTTGTTTGGACCTGTGCAAAGGCCGAGTAGCATATTAATAATATGCTTACAATCAAAGATTTACGTAATAATAAGATCATGTAGAAGTTGAATTTTTGAATTGATAAAGATATAATTAATTTTGAATATGTTTTTTAAAGAAAAAAATCAGTGGATCAGTGGTAAAAATGCACTCAAAGAAGCCATAGCCACAGGGCAACTATTGCAAAAAGTATTCCTTAATGAAAATCTTGAAAAAGAAACTCTTTATGAGTTACTCAAACTCTGTAGAAAACAGCATATTCCGGTTGTGCAAGTGCCCAAATTTAAGCTTGACAAACTTAGTAAATCAAATCATCAAGGCGTATTGGGATTAATCAATCCCATAGAGTTTTGGGATCCTGAAGATCTTATCCAACAAGCATTTGATCAAGGAAAGAACCCCGGACTGTTGTATTTGGATGGGCTCACAGATGTACGAAATTTTGGTGCCATTTGCAGAACAGCAGAAGTGTTCGGATTGACCGGAGTAATGATGGGCCAAAAAAATGCAGCACCCATAAATGAAGAGGCAATCAAAGCTTCAGCAGGTGCATTATTGCGTCTCCCTATTGTTCAGCTCAAAGACCCCGGCTTTGTACTCAAAAAACTCAAAAGACAGGGGATGACTATCATTGCTTGTTCAGAAAAAGCAGAACTTCCGGTTTCTAAAGCTGAGCTTGGTAAATCTTGCGTATTGGTTTTAGGATCAGAAGGAACAGGAATTCAAAACTCTATTCTTGATCTTTGTGATGAATTGATCTCTATTCCGCAGGCAGGAGAAATTCAATCACTCAATGTTTCTATCGCTGCCGGTATCATCTGTTATGAATGGATGAATGCTGTAAATAAAATCCAAAACGGTTAATTGTACTCAAAAAAAGTAGAATTAATTTGATTTTATCCAAAAGGTTTACCATGTTATAATATTTTTATTTCAAGTGGAAATTCTAAATTTTTATTATTTATAGAATCGGTTTCATAACAGTTTTATAAATCGACAATTTTAATTTTAGCTTAGGAAAGAATAGTCAAAAAAGATTTTGAAGTTAGCTTATAAAAATCACTTGGCACTATGGCCAATGAAGTCATGACTTAATAAAAATAATGCTTTAATCATTTTGGGATGGTTGTAAGACAATTGCGAACTTTGATATCAGCTTGTTGAACAAATTTTTAATTAGATAAAGAAAAAATTGGGTTCAATCCAAAGGTCGTCATTCTCAATGCTAATCAAGAATTCATTACAACAAAACTCAGGAGCATCTTCTTCCATAACATCTTATCTTCTATCATTGAAATAAAGATGAGGCTGAGAAAAATGTCAATTCAAAAAATTAAAAAGAATGTAAAATGAAAAGTCCTACTTTTTTTAGCTTGCAGAAAATTTTGATCTACTGTATTCCTAAAGTTATGTTCAAACTTTCCTATACAAAGCCTATCTTTCGGACTCTAACGAAAGTATTCTAACCGGATTAAACTGTTTTTTTTGAAGCGGACCATAAAATATTACAGAATCATTTGGCTCAAACATGATTTGCCTGCCGGACTTTCGGTTTTTCTTGTTGCCCTTCCTCTCTGTCTAGGTATAGCATTAGCATCCGGCGCTCCTCTTTATTCCGGACTTCTATCCGGTATAATTGGTGGACTTGTTGTATCATTGGTAAGTGGATCATAACTTGCGGTTTCCGGACCGGCTGCAGGTTTGACCACGGTAGTCGGAGCTTCCATCCTATCGCTTGGAGACTTCAAATTGTTCCTTCTCGCTGTGATTGGAGCCGGTTTTTTTCAACTCGCACTGGGTGTTCTAAAACTCGGATCAATTGCAAATTATTTTCCTTCTGCTGTTATCAAAGGAATGTTGGCAGCAATAGGTATAATTCTTACATCAAAACAAATTCCCATTGCTTTGGGATATGACCAACCCAATTTTTGGAGAAGTGGATTTCTAAAACTTTTTACAGAACATCAATTCTTCAAAAACATAGACAGCATCAATCATCACATCACCAGAGGAGCCATTTTTATTAGCTTAATTTCTATAGGCCTGATGTTGCTTCTTCAACAGCCCTTTGCAAAAAAACTAAAAATAATCCCATCCCCCTTATTCGTCGTCGTTTTAGGAATAATCACAAACACGGTTTTCAATCACTTTTCCTCAGGCTTCGCTCTCAAATCTACGCAGCTGGTAAACATACCACACAACACATTCTAAGATATTTCTTTTCCTGATTTCTCCAACATTTTTTCGACGATTTCCATTTGGAAGGATGGACTGATCATCGCTGTACTCGCTACGCTTGAAACCTTGCTGTGCATCGAAGCTATTGACAAGCTGGACCGAAGAAATAGAATTACACCGGTAAACAGAGAACTTGTTGCTCAAGGTATAGGAAACATAGTCTGTGGATTGCTAGGCGCCATTCCTATAACTGCCGTTGTAGTAAGAGGTGCAGCCAATGTTGATGCTGGGGCCAAGACAAAACAGTCTGCCTTTACACACGGTCTTTTTCTCTTGCTTGCGGTATTGCTTGTCTCATTCTTGCTCAATCAAATTCCTTATGCTTCTTTGTCTGCAATTTTAATTGTGACCGGCTTTAATTTAACCAAACCCAAACTTTTCCGTAATATGCTGAGTCTAGGTTGGAATCAATTTGTACCTTTTATTATCACCATTGTTGCCATTCTTTCTACTGATCTGTTGTTGGGAGTTTCTTTAGGGCTTCTCATTTCCATTTACTATATTGTCCGTAATAACTTTGGAGCAGAATATAAAATCACCAAAGCACAAAAGGATAACCAAGTTTCCTATTTAATAAAACTCAACAGTAATGTTACCTTTCTCAATAAGGTCAATCTGCGCAAAGCCTTAGACGAAATTAAGGAAGGCAGCACATTGACTATAGATGGAAGCGAATGTAATTTTATTGACTACGACATTTTGGAAATCATCAACGAATTTGACAATAAAGCAATGGACAGAAAAATTATTTTGAATCTCAAAGGAATTGAAAAAGTAAATGTAAGCGCCATTCATTAAACAAGGGTTCCACTCTGTTTTTAGATAAAATTTTTAATGCGCCAATTCAACTTGAGTTCAAGCTCAAATCTTCTGTTAATAATGGAGAATAATAAGATCAGTAAACGATTTCTAAAAAGCATTTCAATGGATGGCCACAGTTCGTGCTACCAACAAAATAAAAGGAAAAATGATAAAGGATTTTAGCTGACTAAATGTCTATTTTGGCGTAGGTTGCATTGGCTTCAATATACTCTCTACGAGGTGGAACATCATCTCCCATAAGGATACTGAAATAATGATCTGCGGCTATTGCGTCCAATATGGTCACTTTAGACAATAATCTTCTCTCCGGATCCATGGTGGTTTCCCAGAGTTGCTCAGCATTCATCTCTCCAAGACCTTTGTAACGCTGAATATGAACGCTGTCCTCTTTTCCTTTTCCCAATTCTATCGTAAATTCCTTTCGCTCTTTTTCATTCCATGCGTATTTGAATTCTTTTCCCTTCTTTACCTGATACAAAGGAGGTCTCGCAATATATACATGTCCATTGACCACCAATTCTTTCATGTACCGATAGAAGAAGGTGAGCAAAAGGGTTGTGATATGGCTTCCATCTACGTCGGCGTCGCACATGATTACTATCTTATGATATCTCAATTTATTGATATTGAGTTTGCGCTCGCCGTCCTCATCTTCAAAAATATGAACTCCCAAAGCTGTGAACATATTTTTGATCTCTTCATTCTCATAAATCTTATGTTCAAGAGCTTTTTCCACATTGAGGATTTTACCTCTTAAGGGGAGAATAGCTTGGAAATGTCTGTTTCTTCCTTGTTTGGCTGTACCACCTGCCGAGTCTCCCTCGACTAAGAACAGTTCTGATTCTCCCGGATCTCTAGAGCTGCAATCTGATAATTTTCCGGGCAAGCCTCCTCCTGTAAGAACATTCTTTCTCTGGACCAGATCTCTTGCCTTTCTCGCAGCTTCTCTTGCTGTCGCTGCAAGAATTACCTTATCTACTATTCTTCTTGCTTCCTTTGGGTTTTCTTCAAGGAAAGCGGTGAGAGCATCTCCGGCTATTCTTGAAACCACTCCTACTACTTCCGAATTTCCTAACTCTCCCTTGGTCTGCCCTTTGAACTGAGGTTCCGGTACTTTTACAGAGACAACTCCTGTAAGCCCCTCTCTAAAATCTTCGCCCGACAGTTCTACTTTGAGCTTGGAAAATAGCCCTTTGTCATCTCCGTATTGCTTGAATACTCTTGCCAATGCTCTTCTGAATCCATTGACATGCGTGCCCCCTTCTCGAGTATTAATGTTATTTACAAAAGAGAATACATTTTCTTGAAAACCTGTATTGTATTGCAGAGCAATTTCAACTTCTATATTTTCTTCTTTGCCTTTTATGGTGATGGGTTTTTCTGTAATTGCAGTTCTCCCACTATCCAAATAAATTACAAACTCGTTTAGCCCTCCCTCGCTGTAGAAGAGTTCTTCTTTCTTTTGGTCTTCACGTTCATCTTTGAGATATATATGAAGTCCGCTATTAAGGAAAGAAAGCTCCTTGAGTCTGTGGGCTAAAGTCTCATATTTGTAAATTAATGTTTCAAAAATCTCTGCATCCGGTTTGAAAATTATGGTGGTCCCTCGATCTTGAGATGACCCTATCTCTAATACATCTGCTTTGGGTTTTCCTCTCTCAAATTCTTGCATGTATTTTTTGCCGTCTCTGCTTACTTCCGCACGCAGATAACTCGACAATGCGTTGACACAAGACACTCCCACTCCGTGAAGTCCACCGGAGACCTTATAAGAATCTTTATCGAATTTTCCTCCCGCATGCAAAACCGTCAAAACAACCTCTAGAGCCGATTTCTTTAGCTTGGGATGCATGTCCACAGGAATCCCTCTCCCATTATCTACAACTTTAATGGAATTGTCCGGCAAAATGCTCACCATAATATGGGAGCAGTGTCCGGCCAAATGTTCGTCTATACTGTTGTCTACAACTTCCCAAACCAAATGATGCAAGCCCTTATCGTCTGTACTCCCGATGTACATTCCGGGTCTTCTACGCACTGCTTCCAGACCTTCCAGGGCCTGAATACTACTTGCACTATATTCTTGAGGATTGCTCATTATTAAGTTTGAATTAAATGTTGGCAAAGATAATAAAAAACATAGAGAAATAAGCATTTTCGGACAAGTTTAATCTACTGATTCTTAGGAATAAAAATGAAAAAAGTGAATCAAAATAAGAGACCTTGTTCAGAGGATTCTTTTACGAGACCAGAAATAGATCATTGACAACTAAAACCTTCTCTGCCCACAAAAGAAAATCTGCTTTCTGAAGTTCATTCCAAACAAAATTGCAGACCTTTGTGACATGTCTCATTTTATTCAACGCAGGCTAAAAGAGCAAGACTTAGTTGAATTCGCCAAGGAGGTTCTTCAGGCTTTGGGCGATTGCAGAATTGTATTGTTGAGTGGCCAAATGGGAAGCGGAAAAACAAGTTTTACCAAGGCTCTATGTTCCATTTTAGCTTGTTCGGAACAGGCTTCAAGTCCTACTTTTTCCATCATTTCACAATATGATGTAAAAACCGATAATGTTCCTTTTGATACAGTCTATCACATGGATCTGTATAGATTGAATCAATTGCAACAGCTTATTGACCTGGGGCTTGAAGATCAGTTGTTTTCAGGGCAGCTGTGCATTATAGAATGGCCTGAGTTGGCTAAAGAGCTACTGAGACCGAATGAATATTGCGAAATTGAAATAGAAGTATTGTCGGATCAGGAGAGAAGTTTTACCTTTAACTGTGCTTCTGTGCCCTGAGTTCATTTCATTTTGAAATCAAGCTCTAAGTTTCGGTTCTGTGAGGAGGCTGTAGGATAAGGGCAAAGCCCTTAGTGCGAAGCACCGAGCGAATAGCGAGTCCATAAGACTCCGACCCTGCAAGAGCAGGGGCACAGCAAAAAAAAGAAAATTCATCAAACCCTTCAATGATTAACAGAAAATAGAAAGCATGACAGAGATAAAATCTGCAACACAGTGGAGTCTTCAGACACAGTCAGAGCGATTGGCATTGGATAAGGCAAAATCGGCTCTGAGAATAGGCATCCCTACAGAAACCGGTTTTCAAGAAAATCGTGTTGCCCTGGTTCCTCATTCCGTGTACAATCTGGTAGCTCGAGGTCATGAAGTTGTTATCGAATCCAACGCCGGCCAAAAATCCAATTTCTCCGATCACGAATATTCTGAAGCCGGCGCTCTGGTGGTTTATTCCAAAGAGCAGGTTTATGACTGTCATGTCATTCTTAAAGTAGCTCCCCCGACCAAAGAGGAGTTGTCTTTATTCAAACCCAATCAGCTGCTTATTTCTCCGTTGCATTTGCTTAAGATGGATTCTGAGTATATCCAGCAACTACGTCAGCGACGGGTCACCGCCCTTGCCATGGAATATTTGCAAGATGAAGATGGTTCGTTTCCGGTAGTGCGGATCATGAGCGAAATAGCCGGTTTGGCGGTGGTTCATACCGGAGCAGAACTGCTCAGCGATTCCAAAAAAGGGAAGGGAGTTTTGTTGGGAGGCATCACCGGAGTTCCTCCGTCCAAGGTGGTCATTCTCGGCAGCGGGGTGGTGGCAGAGTATGCCACAAGAGCTGCATTGGCATTGGGCGCAGAAGTAAGAATCTTTGATGATAAAATCCATCGCCTCATTCGCATTCAAAATCGAATTGGGAGAGCACTCTATACCTCCTCGCTAAATCCCATTGCCATAACACAGGAGCTGATGACGGCAGATCTGGTAATAGGAGCTATCCACTCCAAAACCGGCAGAACTACCATGGTGGTAACAGAAGAAATGGTTATGCAGATGAAGTCCGGCTCGGTGATCATAGATGTGAGTATCGACCAAGGAGGCTGTTTCGAAACGAGTGAGATCACAAGCCATGATTCTCCCACACGGTTGGTCCACGGAGTGATTCACTATGGAGTTCCCAACATAGCCTCAAAGGTAGCCCATACGGCATCTATGGGAGTGAGCAATATTCTCACCCCTATTTTGCAAAGGGCAGGAGATCTCGGCGGAATGGAACAGATGATCTATGATCACAAAGGGCTGCGCAACGCCATTTACACCTACAAAGGCTGTCTCACAAATCAATATATGGCAGAACGATTCGGAATCAAATACACCAACTTGGATCTGCTGCTTACGTCTATCATATAATATCCATAATGGGGAGGGCATGCCCCTCATGAACATGAGGGTCGGAGTCTTCCATGGTTCACTGCGTTCCGTCATCAAAAACTATGTTCATAGTTTTGATGACCAAGCATTCCAGCCTCCTCATGCAAAAGAAGTACAGGAAAATAAGCTATTTGCAGAGAAACTGAAGTTTCAATAAAGTCAAAAAAAACAAGCTAAAATGAGGAGGAATTAACCCTCAAGAGCCGCTGCGCCTGCAACGATTTCTGACAATTCTTTTGTAATGGCTTCTTGTCTTGCCTTGTTGTAGTTGATCTTCAGTTCACCCAACATTCCTTCGGCATTTTCTGTGGCTTTATCCATTGCCGTCATACGCGATCCATGCTCGCTGGCGTGAGTATCCAGTCCGCATTTAAACAATTGAGCTTGAAGGATGGATGGGATCAACTCTGCAAGGAGAATATCCTGTTTTGGCTCGAAAAGGTAATCCGGTTTTGCAGCTTTGGTCTCTGTTGGTTTGGCTGCCGGACTTTCAGATCTGGCAACAGGAAGATATTGTTCGCGCTCAGGAAACTGGGTTGCCGCATTTTTGAATCGCGAGTAATAAACTTCGATTTGGTCATAAGTTCCTGCCTGAAAATCCGCCATCAATGCTTCTGAAAGCTGTGCTACATTCTCAAACTTAAAATCGGCATAAAGGCCAACTTTAGAATCTATAATATTGCAATTGGTATATCTTCTTCTGAAAAACTCGTAGGCTTTTTTGCCAATAAACATCATGCTGAGACTGCCATTTTCTGCCTCTTTGCTGTACTGCTCTTTTATGGTTTTCTGCACCAACTTGATGATATTGGTATTGAAAGCTCCACACAATCCTCTATCGGAGGTAATGACGATAATCAATGGTTTTTTCTTCTCTGTAGCTCTTCCGAAAGCTGCTGCCCCTTCACCATCGCTGTAGGTCATAATATTACTCAACATGGCATTGAGTTTGTTGGAATAAGGGCGCATCTGAATAATAGCTTGCTGGGCTTTTCGGAGCTTTGCAGCAGAAACCATTTTCATTGCTTTGGTAATCTGCTGTGTGGAGATTACGGACTTAATCCTATTTCTTACTTCTTTAAGATTTGCTGCCATGGATTGGAACTACAAAATGATCTGATAAAAAAAATTATTTAACCAAACTTGCTGCTACAGATTTGAGAGTCGCTAAGTCTGCATCATCCAATTTTCCTTTTCTGAAGTTATCCAAAACAGAAGGATACTTGGTTTCTAATTCTGTAAGCACCAAAGCTTCAAAATCTTTTACTTTGTCTGCCGGAACATCTTTCAACAGATTATTGGTTCCTAAGTAGATAATAGCAACTTGCTTCTCTACAGACACCGGAGAATATTGAGCTTGTTTTAGAATCTCAACGTTTCTTTTTCCTTTGTCCAATACAGCTTTTGTAGCAGCATCCAGGTCAGATCCGAACTTGGAGAATGCTTCCAATTCACGATATTGAGCTTGATCCAACTTAAGTGTACCGGAAACTTTTTTCATCGATTTGATCTGTGCGTTTCCACCCACACGAGAAACCGAGATACCAACGTTGATGGCCGGACGAATACCGGAGTTAAAAAGGTTGGATTCAAGGAAAATCTGACCATCTGTAATGGAAATTACATTGGTCGGAATATAGGCAGATACGTCTCCGGCCTGAGTCTCGATAATAGGTAAGGCCGTCAATGAGCCTCCACCTTTTACTATACCCGCTTTTTTCAAAGAATCCGGAAGATCATTCATTGTTTTTGCGATATCGTCGTTGTTGATGACTTTGGCTGCTCTCTCTAACAATCTTGAGTGCAGATAAAAAACATCTCCCGGATAAGCTTCACGTCCCGGTGGACGACGCAACAATAAGGATACCTCACGATAAGCTACAGCTTGCTTAGAAAGATCATCATAGATAACCAAAGCCGGACGTCCTGTGTCTCTGAAAAACTCCCCTATGGCAGCTCCTGCAAATGGAGCATAGAACTGCAATGGAGCAGGATCTGAAGCCGACGCAGATACAATAACGGTATATGGCATTGCTCCATAGTCTTCCAATGTTTTGGCTACTTTGGCAACTGTAGAAGCTTTCTGACCTGAGGCAACATAAATACAATATACAGGCTCGCCTCTATCATAAAATTCTTTTTGATTGATAATGGTATCCAATGCAATGGCCGTTTTTCCTGTCTGGCGGTCACCGATAATCAACTCTCTCTGCCCACGTCCTATAGGGATCATGGAGTCTATGGCTTTGATTCCTGTTTGCAAAGGTTCGTTTACCGGTTGACGAAAGATAACTCCGGGAGCTTTGCGCTCAATAGGCATCTCATAACGAGTGCCGCTGATCGGTCCTTTTCCGTCAATAGGCTGTCCCAATGGATTTACTACTCGACCAACAAAACCCTCACCAACTTCTATAGAGGCGATTTTGCGTGTTCTGCGAACTTTAGAGCCTTCTTTGATGCCGCTCCAAGAACCCATCAACACCACTCCGACATTATCTTCTTCTAAGTTCAACACGATGGCTTGAACTCCTGTTTCAAACTCCACGAGCTCTCCTGCCTGAGCGTTGGTCAATCCATAAACACGAGCAATACCGTCACCTACTTGAAGTACTGTTCCTACTTCTTCAAGTTCTGCCGCTGTGTTGGCACCAGAAATTTGTTGTTTCAAAATTGCTGAGATTTCTTCCGGTCTTATAGTTACCATGACTTTGTTTTTTTATTTTAAATGGTCTTTTTAAATATTATGATTTACTATTTTTTTTCTACTAAATTGATGTAGGACTTGTCGTAAAGATTGCTGCGGAGCAATTCCATCTGACGTCTTACACTTCCATCATACAGCTGATTCTCCATTTCCAACACAAATCCTCCAACCAAACTCTCATTTTTCTTTTGTGTGATTTCCATTTTCTCACCAGGTTTTAGCCAATGAGAAAATCGAGATTGAAGCTCGTTTACTTCTTGATCTGACATTTGATGTGCCGTATAGAGAGTAGCCGATTTGATCTTTTTGAAATCCTTATATTGAGATACAAAAGCAGAGCAAATAGACACTAATTCTTTGTCTCGTCCCTTCTCCACCAACAGATCCATAAACTTCATGGTAAGATCTGAGATTTTGGAACCGAAAAGAGAATGGATAATGCCTGCTTTTTTGTTTGCAGGAATAACCGGGCTTTTGAGCGCCACCACAAGTTCTCTTGATTTGCAAGCTTGAGTAATCGACAGAACATCCTGATAGACTTCTTCCAACTGATTATAGGATTTGGCTAGATCCAAAAGAGATTTTGCGTATCGACCTGCTACTTTTTGTTGAGACATGAGACTAATTAAATTTTATTTCGTCCACCAATTTCTTGACATATTCTTGTTGAGGTTGTTGTGTGCTAAGTTCTTTTCTGATCACTTTGTCTGCGATATCCAGAGCCATTACGCCAACCTGATTTTTAATGTCCACCATTGCGGCTTTCTTTGCATTTTCGATCTCATTTTTTGCATTGACAAGAATCCTTTGAGCATCTTCTTTAGATTTTTCTCTTGCCTCTGCGATAATCTGATTTCCGGCTTCTTTGGCTTCTTTGATGATTCGAGCTTTTTCTTCACGAGCCTCAGCCAAAATTTTTTCATTTTCGGCTTTCATGTTGGCCATTTCTTCGCGCGTTTTTTTGGCAGAATCCAAAGCGGATTGGATATCACTGGCTCGATCGTTCAATGCCTTGATTATGGATTTGAACGCCAATTTTCCGATACCAAACCAGAAAATTAAAAATATCAAAGTAGACCAAGCTAAAAGACCAAAGTCAGGCTTGATCACACTAAAATCTAAAAGCGGAATGAAATACAATAAATTCATCTCTTCTGAGAATTTTTATTTTTTACAATGAATTTGATTTTCAAAAAAAAAGAAAGGCTCAATGACCAACCGTCACGATCCTTTCTTATATGCTTTTACTTCGCTAAGAAGGCCATCAAAATAGCGATCAAGGCAGCACCCTCAACAAGGGCAGCAGTCAAGATCATGTTAGCACGAATATCTCCGATAGCTTCCGGCTGACGAGCGATCGCCTCCATAGCTTTTCCTCCGATATTTCCTACCCCGATTCCTGCACCGATAGCTGCAAGACCCATTCCGATAGCAACAATTGAACCTGTCATTTTAATATGTTTTATGATGGTTTAAAAAAAATTCTGTTTTAATGATGCTCTGCTTCTGCATGGTGATGCTCTTCTGTTGCTGCCCCAATATAGCTTGCAGTAAGAAGAGTAAACACATATGCTTGAATAAAAGCAACTAATAATTCGATTGCAGAAATAAACAAAGCAAGAATCACCGACGCCGGAGATGCTCCCCAGGCTGCGCCCGGATTCTCACCTGCTTTTCCGAAAATAAATATTAATGAAACAAAGATGATAATCACAATATGTCCTGCTGTAATATTGGCAAAAAGTCGCAATGCCAAAGTCAAGGGTTTAATAAAAACTCCAAGGATTTCTATAGGAGTGATCAAAACCTTGATCCAAGCCGGTATACCGGGCATCCAAAACACATGCTCCCAGTAATGCTTGTTGCCATTGAAATTGACTACAAAAAACACAATGATTGCCAACACTGCCGTGAATGCCAAATTGCCCGTAACATTGGCTCCTCCAAAAAAGGGGATCTGTCCAAACAAATTCAATCCGAGAATAAAGAAAAACAAGGATAGCAACAAAGGCATGAATTGTTCGTACTTGGCTCCGATAAAAGGCTTGGCCACTTCATCCTGAATAAACAGAATCAATGGCTCAAACAGCTTTTGCATCCCTGTAGGCGCTGTGCCGGGAGCTTGCTTGTATCGCTTTGCCATACCAAAGAAAATCCAAGCTAAAAATGCTGTAACCAATAGCATGGCCGCCACATTTCTTGTAACAGAAAAATCATAAAATGAAGTAATTCCTCCTCCAAAAAGTCCGCCGTCTGCTGTACTGGATTTGTCTAGAGGCAGTTCTTGACCATTGTAGATAAGAAATTCTTTGTCTTTTTTCTCCCCTTTTTCTGTTGTTATTTCTTTGCTTACGATATCAGAAATTTCGAGTTCGCCCTGAGGGAATGATGGGTCTGCCACTCTCAATACACGCCCTTTGTACAATACATAGCCATCTACTGCCTTATGTCCTGTTCCGTGATGCGCATTATCGATTCCGAATTTGCCACTAGAAAACATGGACAGTCCTTTGCCCGGAGCATACAATATGCAAGGCAAGGGAAGATTCCAAGGCCCTATGGTATACACATTGAGGTCGGAAATATGATGAAAGGCAGAAGCATCTGCTTTGAATTCTTCGTGATGTCCACCTGCAGCATGTGCTGTTGCTGAATGCTCGGGAGCTGCCTGCCCCATAGCTGGTTGATCATGTGAATGGTCGTGTCCTGTATGGTCGTGTCCTGTATGGTCGTGTCCTGTATGGTCGTGTCCTGTATGGTCATGATCTCCATGATCATGAGAATGAGCCTCTGCTGCAGGGGCAGCTTGATCCACAGCTTGTTGATTATGATCGTGTTGGCCAAAGGATTTAGCCAAGCCAAACATTACTATAAAGAGGATCAAAAGTGGATTTTTTTTCATGATCAAGCGCCTGTTTCGTAAAACGCTGCAAAATTACAGCGAATAGACTGATTCTCATAACCAAAATGGCAATTTTTGGTGATAATTGCTTAATTGAGAATCCATTAACAAATTGGGTAAATCTGCATTTGTTCGCCAAAATATGCCCTGAGTCTCCATATTGTTGTTGATCTGTGAGGGATAGAAACGGAAAGACCGGAGCGAACGTTAGTGAGTGAGGACTTGTAGTGGATAGCCCGACCCCGCAGAATGCGGGGGCACAGCCTATTGAATCCCTTTGAGCTTGTTTAAATAGGCTTTAGTCTGCGATTTTGCACTGTAGAAAGGGCTTTGAAGGTTGACAAATCGGTAAGGCAACAGCGCCGACTCTCCGGATGACTCCACCCCAATTCTTGTAGTAGCCGCAGGGACAGAAAGTGGCTGTCGAGGAGACAAGATTTTGATCACAGAGGATTGATTGAGGATGAGTCCATTGTGAGATTTGGTAAGCCCAAGAGATTTGCTCACATTGCCGGGACCGGAAGTCAGCTCCGGCTTAAGCTCCGGTAGTCCGCGTCGATGCAGCATGTGGTCAATCCCCGTAATCGGTTGCACAGACCTTATAAGTACTGCATGGGGAAGTCCGAGCGGGCCGGTGACAATATTGAGCATATCGTGAATGCCATAACAGATGTACATATATACCGTTCCGGCGCTTGCATACATGCTGTCGTTTTTGGGAGACCGTTTGAAATTGTAGGCATGGCTGGCTCGATCTTCAGGTGCCCTGTAGGCTTCACACTCGGTTATGACCGCAGTACAATTCAGTCCATCTATTTTGGTTTGAATAATATAGCCTATGAGTTGTTGTGCTATGGAGACAACATCTTCTGAATTTAAAAAATGAAGATGAGAAGCTAATGCAGGCATAAAGATTGAGTCGATGATGACTAATAAATAAAAGGGTAGAATCGATAAATGGTTTAAGGGATTATTTTTTTCTATTTTGATGCAAGCTAAAGGATTGAGTTGAGTGTTTTTCTTTTTTCGGTAAAAAGTTTCCATTGGAAAACATTGGGGAAAATGAGAAGATAACAGCAAGAATTATCTTAAACCAATATCTCAATCATTCATGGTTTAAAACATTGCAATCATGTTCAGTGAAACTAATTGTTGTTAATGATTTGTTAATTTAGCTTAATTTTATGAAAATATATTCAATATCAATATTTTTGAAAAAAAATTAATTATGAAAACTTCAAACTTCAAACTTCAACACTTCAACACTTCAACACTTCAACACTTCAACACTTCAACACTTTATCTATTGTTTAATTTTTATTTTTTCTAGTTCTTGCGATGATCCAGCAAAAATAGATGTAGCTGCAAATCGTGAAGCGAATAATCAATTAGCAACTACATTGGCTTTTGATAATTGTCCCGATTTCTCTTTAAATATTTTTAACTGTCCAAATAATGGGTGCAATCGTGTAAATTTGAATCCTTGTGATTATGCAGACATGGGAGAATATGCCAACATTATCTGTTGTGAATTAAATAAATTTGTGAATGGGCCTTGTAATACTGCATGTATGTTACCTTCTAATTGTTATTTTGTAGAAAAATGTATTAAGTTATTAACTCCACCAGATTATTTAGCCATGCATCCGCACAGTAATCCTCTCAAATACTGTGCTGCCGCTGTATGTGGTGAGTATTCCTGTCCTACTTTTTTGCCTCCTCCAAACGATATTTATTATTGCCATTTACCTCTTAGTATAACAGATCAAGACATATTAATTGCTTGGGCAAAACTAAATGCCCAATATCAACGCATAAATGTTGAGTGTCAAGGAAATGTTACAGGAGAGTGCATTACTTTTTATTCAGCTTATGAATATACTCCGCCTTTGAATTGCTTTAATAATGATCCTTATCTCTGTACAAATATGTATATCGGTATAAAAATAAAATATTATTGTTGTAATGGTGAAATTAGATGAGTTCTTAAAAAGGATAGAACACATCATTACTGTGATAATTTAAAAAATGGATTAGAAAATGAACAGCATATTCAAATATAGAATGGATAGCTTTATAATTAAACAGTTACTCATTTATTTGCTTCCGATACTTTGTTTCTCTCAAGGAAAATGGAACGTTATTACTCAGAACCCTTATTGCTCATTTGATGATATCGCCATGTCTGAGACCGGAGAAATCTTTGCTTCAGTAGCAGATAGAGATGTTGTTTTTGCAAGCAAGGATTTGGGGAAAAGTTGGCGCCAAATTCCAGGTACTGAGCCACAGGTTCCTCCGGCGTATTATCATCGCTTAGGTTTTACAGGTACTCAACTGAATAAAACTGTGGTTTGGAGTGGAATGACCTATAACTTGGTATTAAAGAATGACAGCTTTATTTTAGGCCTAAATCAGCAATGCCAAAAATATTATTTTCGTGACCCACCTCTGTATGACTATCGCGGTAATTTTTTGGCAAATGCTTCTTCCGAATTATGGGTTTATGATTCCAGTTTGTGTAGTTATTCAACATTAAAGACAGGGAATCATGTTAGCCAATTGTTTGCATATCCCAAAGGAGTATTTGGTATTGAATCTACAAATAGCCGTAAAAGTCTTGTCGTTTCTTATGACATCGAAAGAAAAATTTCTAAGCAATTAAGTGATTCAATACCTAGTTATCCCAATGAAATTCTTCACATTACCGGTCAAGGAATTGTGTTATGGGCTATAGGCTCCATATTGTACAGATCTGTCGATGGTGGCAAAGTTTTCGAAGAAGTAAAATTGAGCCAAGACAATGGCCCAACCGGTCAAATACTGGGAATCTATAATACTCTCAATCTTGATGTTTTAATAAGGACAGATGCCGGATTTTTTTTAGCCGATTCCTCATGCCTTACTTATACCTATTTGCATGTGCTTTCAAAACAGGTACCGAAAAAAATAATAAAATTGATCGCGAAAGATAGCATCTCGGCAGTTCTATTGGCAGACCAAGAAGATAATTACAGAGAGATGTTTACTTTTTCATCTGCTACCGGATGGCAGGCCCAAAGCACTGGTTTACACAGCTATAGGGTATCTAAGCTAAAACAACTTTCTAACAGAAATCTTTGTGGAATTTTTTACAATGAAGATAATTTGTACAGTATTTCTGAAAATGAAGGATTAACATGGCAAAAATTTACGTATAATTCTTCTGCTGTTGTACAAGTTTGTAATGTGAACCAGACTACAGATGTCGTCTTAACACAGGATAAGAAGCTGTACATCAGTTTTGATCAAAACAAAAACTGGAAAGACATAACACCTCTTGACTTTAAGGAGTCATTGGGTTTGTATTGTTACACCAATGGGCGAATCATTTACACTGGAACTAACCAACTCGATTCAACTGTGATCTATATATCTTTGGATTATGGCGAAAAATGGACGAAACGAGCCAATATTCAAAATTTTAAATTGAGTCCTAGAAATTTTGAGGATAAAGGAAATCATTGGATCTTATCATCATACAGCGATACCATTTATAAAAGTATGGACAATGGCTTTAACTGGGAGGTTGACAGTCGCTTTAGTGATCTTTGGGATGTTTGGGATATAAAAGTTGAAGAAGATGGTACCATCTTGGTAACAGGAAGATCCCGCAAGGATAGAATTTTAGGAATCTACATCTCTAGAAAAAATCAACCCTTTAGTTTATTATCTCCTGATCTCAAAGACGCTTATTATCTTATGCATGACAAATACTATCCGGACATTCTCGCCGCAAGTCACGAAAGAGGAATCCTAAGAGTAGATGTGAATACCGGCAAAATAAAGGCAACTTATAATGAAGGCTTGCCTATATCCATTCCCGGAAGAGTGTATATGATTATTGGAGGACTGGTATGGGATAAAGAAGATCAGCTTTATGTGTCAATACTAAATGATAATGTATATAAAAACGAGTCAAAATTCATTACAAAGGTTGAACCTGCCGGAACACAAAAATCATGTGGAAAATTGATGTTTCAAAAGCAAAGATTGCAATTTGATGGCAACTATCCTGAATTTACAAATGACAGAATGGAGGTTGAAATTTCTGATGCATTAGGCAAAGTTATTTTTAGAACCATAGCAACAGGCATTCAGTTGCAAACGGGATTGGAGTTGCCATCAGTGATAAACGGAATATTTTTTGTAAAAGTGTATAATAGAAACAGCCGCTGCCTGTTGACTCAGAAAATTTTAGTTCTTCAAGAACCGTAAGAAACAAAACAGTAATTTCAAACAATAACATCCCTATTATGGAGTAGATGAAAATAGTGTTTTTAGATCAAATAATAGGGATTGCAGATAATAAATATATTATCATGTTAATGATAAATTTTAAACGAACAATAACGACTGTATTTTCATCTAATTTTTAGTTAAATTTTTTTGAGATTTTTTCAATTTGGAATGCTGTTTTCATTTCTTAACGCCTTTGTATTCATTCAAAAGCCGGATACCAAAATGAAATAGGTTGATTGAATTTCTGATTGCATCATCCTTGTTTTTAGCTTTGAGTTTTGTGGCTTTTGGCTTTTGTTTTTCATTGTTCTTTTGGCTTGATCCAAAAGAACCAAAAGATCAAGGCTGTTTTCATTTCTTAACGCCTTTGCATTCATTCAAAAGCTAAAATGAAAAAGGCCGATTAAAATATCATCCCTTTTTTTAGCTTGGGTTTTTTGACTTTTGGTCTATTTTTTTCATTGTTCTTTTGGCTTGATCCAAAAGAACAAAAAGATCAAGGCTGGTTTCATTTCTTAACGCCTTTGTATTCATTCAAAAGCTAAAATGAAAAATGCCGAAGATGATGAAGATTGGGATCGGGTCCGCTTTCCGCCGCCCTCGGTGGTCCTCGGCGGCGCGCGCCACTTCTTCCGGCCGGCGCAGGGGACGATCCTCCTTGGCGTCGCGCAGGTGGGCGCCGCCGCCGTCCTCCTCGCGGCGCTCGGCGAGCAGCTCGCGTGGATCCACGTCGAGGGGAAGTCGCCCAAGGTGATATTCGTCGGGGCGCTCGACGTCGTCGAGGTCGACGCCGAGCGGATGCTCCGCTTGAGCGACGCGCCGACGACGACGCGCCCCAGCGCGGTGAGGACGAGGGCGTCAAGGGAGGCAAGGTCGCAGGCGGCCGCGAACGATGGGCCGGTGCCGGCGCCGCCGAAGGTCGTGCGCGCCTCGGCGTCGACCGAGGCGCATCACGATCGGATCCTTCAAGGCCCGCGACTGGACCCCACCGACGAGGCGCGTGTAGAGAGGGTGCTGCGGCGCGGCTTTGCCGACATCCTGCGCCGAGCGCTCGCGCCGGCGAATCGCCCGAAGGGCGGGAAGCTCCTCGGCAAGAAGACGGTCAGGCTCGTGCTGTGGATGCTCTGCGAGCTGGCGATCCGCGGGCGAGGAGACGTCGCCGACATGCTCGGGCAGATCGCAGCGTGGCTCAGGCGGAACTTCCCCGAGCGTCGGATCACGGACTACGCGCTCCGCAAGGCGCTCATCCTGATCTTGAACACGGGCACCTGCATCCTCGGCCGGGACGGCAACACGTGGGTGATCAAGATCGGCGACCTGCGGAACCCGACGTCGGCGCGTCACCGGCAGTTCTGCGAGGAGACCGGCGACGGCTGCTCCGACGACGCGCTGATGTTGGACGAGATGCCGCCGACCTCGGCTGTGTCGGCGGGCCGCGCGGCGAACACGAGGGCGGGCGAGTCGGCACCCGCGGCGAACATGAACGCCGCCGATCAGGATCTCGAGTCACCCACGGGGTCGGCGACCGCCGACGAGCTGACGGCGCGCGAGGTCCCGCGGGCAGGCAGCGCGGCGGCGGGGGAGGTGAGCTCGACACCCGCAGGTGTTGCGTCCAGCACGGGGAGCAGGTCGGTCAACGATCCTGCGCCAACGGGGCCCACTTCCGGGCCGTCGAGCGCCAGCCGCAAGCTGGGTCTGTCCGACTTCGAGGCCGGATTCTCCTACGCGCTCATGCTCTGCCTGCTGGCGCTGGTGGGCGACGGTCCAACGACCGAGGAGAAGAGGGGCGAGACCGCCGACGAGAAGCAGATCGAGACCCCTCCCCGCCGTGATGATGGGGGGTCGACCGTCGAGCTGAACGCGGGGCCCAGCGAGGCCGACGCGGGCGACCAGGAGATCCAGCAAGAGCCGGCCGAGGAGCCCTCCGTTGTCTCGGACTGCGCACTCGACGTGAGACCCGTGGTGAGCGAGACCGTCGGCGAGCCGACC
>DEQQ01000087.1 GCA_002360455.1 Saprospiraceae bacterium UBA3362 | reverse complement strand
GACCAATATTTTAAGGCTGAAACAGGGGCAAAAAGCGTTCAAAATCTTCTTCGAACAGCGAATGAACTGGATGATTATTTAGTACAAGAATTTGGTGCAATAAAGCGGAAAGATTCGTAGTTTATATATTATTTAAAATAAAATATGACAAATTTTAACCAAAGGGGAACGGTTTTTGAAACTAATCCTCTATATTTATGCTTCGATAAAGTAGTCGGTATGAAGAAACTTTTATTTGCCTTAGTGGCCTTTTTGCCATTTTGGATGTCTGCACAGGATATCCATTTCTCTCAATTTTACATGTCTCCACTTAATTTGAACCCTGCCATGACGGGGGTGATGAACTGTAAGATGAGGTTTGTGGCTAATTACAGGAACCAATGGGCTCCAATATTAAAGACTAAAGCATTCAATACTTACAATCTCTCATTTGATCAAAAGATCCCTGTAGGTCGTTATGACTATTTTGGATTTGGAGGAACATTTTGGGGTGATAGAGCCGGCTCTTTGGGATTTTCTACTATTCAATTTAAATTGTCCGGGTCTTACAGTAAAAGAATGGCAGGCTCAAGAACTTCAGGCCATTATTTGGTTTTTGGAGGTGAAGCCGGTTTGAACAATCGATCTATCAATTTCCATAATGCTGTATGGGGGACACAAATTGATAATGGTGGTATAGATCTAACAAAATTGTCCGGAGAACAGATTTACAATATAGATCCTGCCTTTTTGTTTGCAGATGTATCCATTGGATTGTTATGGTTCTCAGTACTTGACAAAGAAAATAATTATTATATAGGAGGAGCTTACTCTCATCTAAATGAACCTCTTCAAAATCATTATTCCAAGAGCGGCAACGGAGGTTATACACCTTCTCCGCTTTATTCCAAGTTGACCGTACACGCCGGAGGAGTTTTTACAATGGGTCATAAATCTGCCATAGTTCCGGGAATTGTTACTTTTTTCCAAGGTCCATCATGGCAAGTGAATGGAGGTACTAGCTTTAGATTTGATTTGAGCCGTAGCAAATACGATCGTCAATCATTCCAATTGGGATTGTGGACTCGCTTGTCTAACAAGCAAGAGTCTATTCATGCAGATGCATTGATTCTCTCCACAAAATTTGATTACAATAAAATGGGCTTCGGTCTTAGTTATGATATTACTACCTCAAGCTTAAGAACAGCAAGTGCCGCCAACAATGCATTTGAGCTGTCATTCATTTACAATATCTGTGGACCTGAAAAACGAGGAATTTATTGTCCTAACTTCTAATAGAAATTTAAGATATTAATCCAATAGATAAGCCTTTCCATTTTGGAGAGGCTTTTTTGTTTTTGGTGATTTTTATCGTGGCAGAGCTTGATCTTTTTCATTGAATTTAAAAATAGATTTTTCTAAAATTAAAATAGTATTAGGAAAAAATAAATGGAGGTCTTACTTTTACCATTCAAAATTTTAAACAAATGCATACAGGACTCAAACTCTTACATTCAAGCTCTGCTTATTTAACTCTTGCTTTTCTGATTATTGCTGTGCTGTATTGCGGCTATTGTTGGCTTTCATCCAAAGAATTTTCTAAAACCAATAAGATAATAGCATTGGTAGCACTTATTTTTTCACATCTCCAACTGCTGTTGGGATTGATTCTTTATTTTGTTTCACCAATGGGCATGTCCAATTTTTCCGGAGCATCTATGAAAGACAGCATGTCAAGACTGTATATTTTAGAACATCCGCTTACCATGATTATTGCCTTGGTATTGATCACTATCGGGTATTCAAAATCCAAAAGAAAAATGATTCCTGAGGATAAAAATAAAATGATTGCAGTTTTTTATCTTATTGGATTGATTCTTATAGCGTCTAGAATACCATGGTCTGTGTGGCCGGCTTAAATTGTAGCTTGGTTTTTTCTCATTGACGAGTTAATCGCTAATGGCTTTCAAGTGAAGTCTGCTTTGCTCCTAAAAAGCTGAATCAGCCTTGGGTTTATATTTTAGTTATATCAAAATGAAATCAACACTTTTTTGACAGTATGCTGTAAAATTATCAATTCTCACTTTAAGTCCGCATATCCGGACCAATTTCGCAAGCTATTATTTAGACTTTTTTTTTGAAATTCAATTTGGTGTTATTTCTTGTATTTATTGTTTTTCCATGGGTTGGTTTGGGCTTCGCTATAGGCTATTAGTTCTTTAAGACGTTTTTGCTGAGTTGTTGTTTGCTTAGCACTCATTACCCAATGGATGGAAGATTTTTTATAAGCTGCCGCCAAAGATTGAAAATAGGCATAGGCAGATTTATTAGCTTTAAATTCAGATTCGTACTCTTGCGAAAATGTGACATCCTTTTTCTCAAAGGAATAGACTTTAGATTTTTCTTCTGTGCGGTATTGATAAGCCTCAATACCTTTCTCCGTCATTTGTCCAAGTTGAATAAGCCGCTCTACTTTTTCAATATTGATTTTGCTCCAAATGCTGCTTTTTTTTCGTGGAGTAAATCTTATTTGATAACTGTCTTCATCAATGCTTTTTCTAACACCATCAATCCATCCAAAACACAAAGCCTGATCTACCGACTCTGACCAGCTAAGGCTAGGCTTTCCTGTGTGAAGCTTATAAAAACCTACGAAGATCTCTGATGCTTTTTGGTGATTTTTTTCCAACCATTTTCTGAATTCTTTTTCGGATTCAAAAAAGACAGGTTGTATTATCTTTGAAGATGGATCATTCATTTCTAGAGATTGAGATTGGAAAATTTATTTTTGAAATTGCTTTATGCATTTAAAATAACAATAGCTTTATATCTATTGTACTAGCTGGGTTTTATTCTGATACTTACAATCAAGGATGATCTTGATCCGGCATCAAGAAATTTGCTTGGCCTAAAAAAATTCATCCTTATTTTTATTTAATAAATTCTATTTTAATTTTCATTGTACTCCGCTGGTTATACAAAATGTTCAAGCAAGGATATCGTTAAACTCCAAGCCAGAGCTAAGAAATCGTCCTTATCAAACTGAAAAGCTTGAAATATAAAATAAACTACTCAATACTATTGCAATCTATTACAAATCTATTGAGCTGTCTTACCTGATCGAAAGAAAATCTAACTATAGAAATTTTTGAACTGTGTATTTTAGCTCATGGAGTGAAGTCCTATGACATTCCCTTCGGTATCCATGACAATGGCTGCAAAACCAAATTGGCCGATAGGGAACTTGGCTTGCAAAACCTGTCCTCCCGCTGCTTCTACTCTTGAAGCTTCGATAGAACAATCATCACAGGTAAAATAGGCTAAAGTGCCACCGGCTCCAGGTTTCATCATGCTTGTTTTGCACAATGCACCACTGATGTTATTTCCTTCTTGAGTCCAAGGGAAACTGACCATTTGTAAGTCTCCAAGATCTGCAGGCATATCCATAGGAATCATTTGAATCGTAAAAACAGACTCATAAAATTTCTGAGCTCGATTCATATCTTCTACATAAATCTCAACCCAGGTAAATGGATTTTTAACTTGTCCGGACATAATTTTAATTTTTTATTTGTTTAAATAAAATGTATTTTGCTCAAATATAGTCAGAATGTTTGAACAAAAAATGAAATTTAGAAGAAGATATTTGCCCGTTATGAAAGTGACCTTGATTTAGTTAAGTAATTCGAATATTTTTTTGAGTTTAGTTTTTCCAAATCAAAACCCAATTCGAAGTATATTTTTTTGAACAATCCGGAATTTGACATTCGCCACAAAAATAACATACAGTGTCGCATTGATTATTGATAATATATTCAGCTCCATCTACATGAGTTAAATCCGTATTGAGCCAGTAATGGACATTGCCGTTTACCTTTTGAGCTTGAACGGTCTTAAGTCCTACTGAAGCCTTTGGATCAATGATAATGGATTGAATGCAGTCAGGTAGGGTGATGTTTATAAGTTCATCTTCTGTTTTGCAATGACAAGAGATGAGGAAAAGAAGAGGGAAAAGCAATGCATACTTCATAAGAATAGTTTTTTTTATTTAAAATTATAAGTTGTATAAGATTATTCCAAATGGAAATAGTATTGCGCATGATGGCTTTCAATTTTAAATCATCAAGATATATAAACCCATAGGAGAGAATCATTTTCTGCAATCTAAAGAATTGGATTTGGAGCCCATTTGTTTGGACCAATTTGTATCCAAAGCTCATTGATGGATTGCCGTCAAAAGAGCTCAACATTTCCATAGAATAAGACAGTATTTAGGGGCAGAATGGTTGGGTGAGCTAACAAAAAAATTGTGTCCGGAAGTAGGAAAAATCAGCATTGTTAAAAGAAATAACGCAAGGGTTTAATAGAAGGGGAGGCTCATATTTGTAAGAAAGCCTTGTAAATTCGCTCAAATCTTGGATTGTTTTGGAATATTTTGCTGTTTGGGGAATAGTATATTGCAAAAAAGTCTTAATTTGGCATCTTCTCAAAATCAGAAACTATGTTTGGAAACAAAAGCAACGAGGCAAATAAGCCTATTGGAGGCACTCCGACGCAGTCTGCGCTTAATAGTTTGGTGGCAGGTACCTCTGTGGAAGGTACACTCTCTGCGGATAATGACATCAGAATTGATGGCTATCTCAAAGGCATTTTGAATTGCAAAGGAAAGGTAATTATTGGACCTAAGGGCCAAATAGAAGGAGAAATCAAGGCTCAAAATGCTGTGATTGAAGGGCAGTTCAAGGGATCTATTTTCATTGAAGATTTACTCCATATCAAGGAAACAGCTACTGTTGAAGGAGAGATCAACACAGACAAATTGTCTGTGGCTCCGGGTGCAAAATTTAATGTAGTAAGTAAAATGAGTCAAGCCTAAGGATTCCGGCTACTGACTGTTTAATTTATGCAATCGAAAAAACCAAAACATACTGCTTTTTTAAAATACAGTGGCTTGGCAATGCAGCTGTTTGTATTTCTTGGACTTGGGCTTTACGGAGGGTCAAGGTTGGATGCTTATCTCATGACAAAAACACCCATTTGGACAGTATTGATCGGACTTTTTTGCTTTTGTATTTGGTTTGTTTGGCTGTATTACGATCTTCAAAAAAATAAGAATGAATTATAAGCATTTTGTTCTTGGCTTATCGGCTTTAAGTGTTGTGATCATAGGATTGTTGTATTGGTTATTGAGAGATCAAACCATGGTTTATTTTGGGGGACTGGTCATGACAAGCTTTTTTATATTATTTTCTTTGCTGGTGTTTTATCTTATGGACAGATCCAGAGATTCAAAAGATATGTATCAGTTTTCTAGATTGTTCATGATCTCTGTTTTTGTTAAGATGGTTTTTTATTTGTTCATTGTGGTTTACATGGTGAGAAAGATGAATGTACCTTCAGAATCTTTGATTGTACCTTCATTGTTAATTTATTTGGGATTTACCATTTATGAAACTTATTTTCTGATGAAACTAAGTAAGAAAAAATAGGAGATCAAAATTATTGCTTTGAGATATGACAGCGGAGCAGTTCAAGTTATTTTCAATTCAGATTCCGACACTGCCCGGAGTATATCGTTTTATGAGTTCACAGTCGGAAATTCTATATGTTGGGAAAGCAAAAAATTTAAAGAATCGACTCAACAGTTATTTTGGAAGCAAACAACATCTAGCAGCAAAGACCAAGGCTTTGGTAAAACAAGCTGACAGGATAGAATTTACTATTGTTGAAAATGAGCATGATGCACTTTTGCTTGAGAATACATTGATAAAAACGCATCAGCCCCGATATAATGTGATGCTCAAGGATGGCAAAACCTATGCCTACATTTGCATTAAGAAAGAGGACTTTCCGAGAGTGTTTTTTACTCGGAAATTGATTAAAGACGGATCTGTATATTTTGGACCCTACACCAGCAAATACAGAGCTGAAATTTTGGTGGACATGATAAAACAATTATTTCCATTAAGAACCTGCGCTCTCAACCTTTCTCCTGCTTCATTGAATCGGGCAAAGTATAAAGTTTGTTTGGAATATCATATTAAAAATTGTCATGGGCCTTGTGAGCTTAAAGAATCAGCAGAAGAGTATGCAGAAAAAATTACTCAGATAAAGCATATACTGAAAGGCCAATTCAAAGTTGTAAAGGATCATATCAACCGAAAAATGAATTTTTATGCTGAGCAGTTACAATTTGAACAAGCTCAAGAATGGAAAATTAAGTTGGGCGCATTGGAGGATTATCATTCCAAATCTACAGTGGTAAGCAATTCCATACAAGATGTGGATGTGTTCTCTATATCCCAAGATGATCTGCAGGCTTATATTCATTTTATGAAAGTGATTGATGGTGCTGTGATTCATACCATCACAATGGAGGCCAACAAAAATGCTGATGAGGATCTTACCAAAATTCTGTCTTATATGATTCCTCAGATCAGAAGTAAGTATGAGAGCGAAGCGCCCGAAATTATTTCTCATCTGCCTATTGAATTGGAAGACAAAAACATTGCCATTACTATTCCCCAGAGAGGCGATAAGAAAAGTTTGTTGGAATTGTCTGAGAAAAATTTAGCCTATTTTTTATTGCAAAAAAGAAAAGAGAAAATCAATCAAACTTCCAAACAAACTCCGGCAGAGCGCATTCTGAAAAATCTGCAGGCAGAATTGCACATGGACAAAACTCCTATTCATATAGAGTGTTTTGATAATTCTAATATTCAGGGAACCAATCCGGTTGCTGCCTGTGTAGTGTTTAAAAATGCAAGGCCAAGCAAGAAGGATTATAGACATTTTAAAATAAAGACTGTTGTAGGTCCGGATGATTTTGCTTCTATGCGTGAAGTAGTGTACAGAAGATATAAAAGATTGTTGGATGAATCTCAGGAATTGCCACAACTTATAATAATTGATGGAGGAAAAGGTCAGCTGTCTTCCGCCATGGAGTCCATAGAAATTTTAGGCTTGCAGAATCAAATTGCGGTGATCGGGATAGCGAAGAGATTGGAAGAAATATATTATCCGAATGATCCTGTTCCGTTGCATATTAATAAAAAATCTGAATCGCTTAAGTTGATTCAACAATTAAGAAATGAAGCGCATCGATTTGGATTGAGTTTCCATAGACAACTGAGGTCTAAGCATTTCATAAAGACAGCTTTACTCAACATAGAAGGAATAGGGGAGGGAAGTTCCAAAACGTTGTTAAGTCATTTTGGATCGATTCAAAAAATTAGTGTCGCAACAGATCAAGAATTAATTGAGCTTATAGGAGCCAAAAGAACACAACTGATTCGGAATTATTTTGCTCAGCATAGCATCA
This sequence comes from Saprospiraceae bacterium UBA3362, assembly GCA_002360455.1. Taxonomy (GTDB): domain Bacteria; phylum Bacteroidota; class Bacteroidia; order Chitinophagales; family Saprospiraceae; genus Vicinibacter. The sequence goes on along the minus strand of DEQQ01000087.1, from coordinate 19,776 downwards.
GTGAACCATCAGAAGAAGAAGAATAAATTGAGGCCTGTAATTTAAAAGCAAATCATCATTTAATTTTATCGCATTCATCAATATTAGCTTATGCTTCTTTGTTTCAAAGGAAGATCAATTGATCTTATAGGATAGGCTCCTGACAGAGCGGATTTTGTTTTATTTTGATAAAAATAAAGTGAGGGAGAAAAGTGCCCGGGACAGGACTCGAACCTGCACACCTTTCGGCTTACGCACCTCAAACGTACGTGTCTACCAATTCCACCACCCGGGCTAGAGAATGATGGGCAAAGATAATAGAATGACGCGTTAAATTGCAAATTAAAAATGAACTAAAATTGGGTCATTTTACGAGTTTAAATCTGAGACAAAAACCGGATAAGTATATAAACTCAATCTCATTAACCGGAGGTGAATATTATTGGAAAATTAGAACAGAAAAAGGAAAATTCTGAGAAAAACGCAAACTAAAACTGCGGACTAACTGATGCTTATTATTAAAAAAATTAAATTAAATTTTCCAGGCGTATTTTTTTACGGATGATTTTTTTATCTCTCCGTAATTTTAATTTCATTTCGGTACCTTCGTCTTGTGCAAATTTAGAAACAATAGATGAAAATGAATTAAACCAAGATAAATCCCAGCCGTTGATAGCTAGAAGTTCATCATTGGGCCGGATATCTGCCTCCATTGCCGGACTAGAATTTAACACCAAGTTGACAAATACTTTTTTAAAATCTTGACCTGAACAAATCAGCAACATTCCGCTTCTGTCCACTTGAAGCGGAGTGGTGTTTGACTTGTATTTTTGATAGTATAGTTTCTTGTTTTTATAATCCAATATCCATTTGAATTGTTCCAAAATTGGATTTCCTACAATGCCGTCTCTGTTTTGATGTTGATTGATTGCTACCGACTCTTGAAAATGGGTCAATACATTATTGAATTGAATATTGGAATCCAAATAATAGCTTTGAATCTTTCCCAGTACACCTCTGAGTATGCCACCAAGACCAAAGCCAAAGGATGAGGGAATAACTTGAGCCGGAATGCGCACATTTTTTATTGAATCAGCAAACAGTATTAGACCAATTCCTGCACCGGTATCCATTAATAAGTTGAGATGGTGATTTTCACCATCCTGAGTTATAATGGTTTGATGTAAGTAAGGTTTGCTTTTGTAGATTTCAATATTTTGGGATTGAAAATGCTTCCAAGGAATTTTATTTTTTGAATGGTCATACAGATTGATTACTCTTTTTTTATAATCAATTTCAATAAGGTAATCTTGAAAAATTTGGGCAGAAAGAATGCCATGAATCTGCAAGCCTATCATTGAGCTCATTCGTTCTTCGTGATCTTTCAAAACAATAAGTTGTTGCGAACTTGTTTTGTATCCATTGATTTGAATGTCAAAAGGCCTTGTAAGATATGCGGGAATTTCGACAGAAAGATCAGACCCAAAGACACTTATTTCTTTAACAAACGGCGATTTGTAAACAGCAAACAGAAGAGGTTCAAAGAATATATGATGATCTGCTCCGGTATCAAATATAAGATTGATTTTGGTGTTTCCATTGAGATTGCATGGAATGATAATGTAGTTTTGTTCGTAGCGAAACGGAATTTTGTAAACTGCTGAATATAAAATTTGAGAAAATGAAAAAAATAAAAACATCAACAGATACAATCGCTTCATTTTTTGTGGGGTTTTTCGATGAAGTAAATGATTGATAAGTAAAGCAAAAACAGAACTGTTTTAAGAGAATATAGACTCATGGAGTTGAGTTGAAAACTGCGTTGAAGTAAATTTTGAAGATAGAGCAAGAAAAGTGGAAATATCAGGTAAAATCCCATCCGAACTAAAGGATAATCTATGGCATAATTTTTTTGACCTTGTAAGTAAGAAATCACAGTGATCAAACCATTTCCTGCCAGCATGATGTAAGCTGTAGCCTGTACACCGTATTTCGGGATCCAAATCAAGCTGCACAGAAGAGTAAAGATAACGGAGGCAATGCTAATATAAGCAGCTTGCATTGTTCTGTCTGATAGCTTATACCAGGTAGAAAAATTGGTAGAAATGCCAACAAAAATATTACTCAATAATAACACAGAAAGTAAATTAAGATTTCCTCTAAATTCTTTATTTAACAATAGGGCAGGAATTTCTTGAAATAGACAAACACCAAGAAGCAGCACACTGCAAACCAATACAAAGTAAAGGCTTACCTTACCATACAATTGTTTGTGATCATCTCTGGATGCATTTTTAAAAAAGAAGGGCTCTGCAGCATAATTGAATGCAGTGACAAAAATGTTCATTATAACAGACAGTCTAAGAACCGCAGAAAAGTCGGAAGACATTTCTAGATTTTGCATTGCCTCAGCAGGATAAAAATATTTTACTAAACTTATTGAACCTAACTGATTGAATAAATAACAAAGGCTTACTAAGACTAAAGGCCAAGCATATCGTATTAAACTATTTCTTAAGCTTGAATTTGCGTATTTGAATTGAAAATTCATTTTTCTAAACAAGCAAAAAAAGGAGAAAAGACTTCCGATTAGATTTGCAGCTAAAACAAGAAATACTTTTTTGGCTCCATCACTATAAAAATGAAGAGGAAAATGGAGATCCAGTTCAATAAAAACTATTGTACAAACAATGGTTATAAGTACAGAGAGCACTTTAATAATAGCGTATTGTTTTACTTTTTGTTCTTGTCTCAATTGGGCGAACGGAAGAGCTGCCATCACGTCCAATGCAATAATGAATACTGCGAGAATCAAACTCTCTTCCATTGGCGGATATCGGAGAATTTGATTGATTGGATTAATTAATAAAAAGGAGATCAGGCAAAATGCAATGAGTAAAAAAACGATTCCTTGATAAAGAGTAGGGAGAAGCCCGGATGAATTTTTTTCGTCTCCGACAAATCGAAAATACAAAGTTTCTGATCTAAAGCCAAGTAAGGTGACAGCCAATGCTATAAGAAAATACACTTCGGTCTGAATGGGAAAGTAAGCTTTGTGCTGTGCAAAGACTCCGGTCAAATAAGGAGTGAGAATGAGGAAATGCACAACCCGTATCAAAGAGTAGCTCAACCCATAGAGCAATGTTTCTTTAGCTAGAATTTTGACCAGGGACACTGAAGACTTTTGTGCAAAGTTAGCTATAAAAGAGCATAAAGCAGTATCATAAGTCGGTATAATTCAAGCCATTTTTAGCTATGTTAAAACTTTTTTGTAAATTTTGCGGTTTATATTTAGATATGGCGGTTTCTTGGTATGATGCAGAATTAATAGGGCAAAAGGTAGAAGCGACAGGGATTAATAGATTTTGGTTTCAGATTAAATCTGACGTTCCCTTATCTTATGATCCCGGGCAATTTTTTACTTTAGATTTACCCATTGGCGAAAAGCGTATCGACAGATGGCGTTCTTATACTATTGCCAATCAATTTGACGGATCAAATATTGTTGAGTTTATTATTTCTTACAAGAAGAATGGTTTGGCCAGCGAATATTTTTTCAATGAGATCAATAAAGGCGATACAGTCAAACTGAAAGGTCCTGAAGGTACATTTGTTTTGCCAAAGGCAAAAGATCAACGCATTGTAATGCTTGCAGCGGGAACGGGAATTGCACCTTTTAGAGCTATGTTGCAAGAGCTTTCTAGTCAAGGACATTCTTATCCATCCATAGATTTATACTTTGGAACAAAAACGGAGAAAACCATTTTGTATCTTGAAGAATTGGAAGATTGGGCTCATTTTGTAGAGCGTCTTACTATTCATGTATGTTTTTCGAGAGAAAGTAAAATCCCTAAAACAAAATCTAAATTGAATTATCATTTAGGTTACATTCATCCTGTCTATTTAAGCCAACAGAAAGCGGCCTCAAAAAATACTCAGTATTTAATTTGTGGATGGTCCGCAATGATAGATGAGTCAGTGGCTCATTTGATGAATACTATGAAAGTAAGTAGAGAGCAAATACGTTACGAATTATTTGGTTAGTTTGATTTGGGCTTCCACTTGGATTGCTCGAGGATTTCTTGAGAGTTATTGTTTTTGAGTAAATCCTGCATTGTCATGGATGAATTTTTGTCCATGTACGATTTGACAATTTGAAAGCCAATATATTCTGCCGTTCTGCCGGGCGATTCTTCCGGCATACCTTGAGATCTTGGAGCCGGATCTGTGTATTTTCTTATTTTATTGGGTTCGTTTTGGTATAGAAAATTTTGATCTAATAAGAATGACCAAATCGCCGATTCGCTGGATTTGCACCAGTCAAGTTGGGTAGGAGTGTATTCGTGCAAAACAGTATCGGGTAACATTGGACAGAGTTTGGATAAGAGGTAAAGTTTTTTTCCGCGATGAATCATAATATCCAGACCGGTTTCTCCAGAAGGCGAAGAAAGCTTGTCTTCTACCCAAGGCTCCCATATTTTTCTTAAAAGATGATCTTGATTAAAACAGCGAGTTAGATAGTTGGAGAAACTTGGATTTTTTGGATCGAGGGAAGAGTAATTTATTTTTTGCCCGAGAAAAAAATCAAGACCAATACCAATAGCATCTTTTCCTTTCTCGTCTGTAAAAACAAAACTACCAACGCCAAATTCGCTTAATAGGGTGTAAAAATCAGGAATGTCAGATTCAGGAAAATAATACTTTAAATTTTGAATAGAAGCTTTGAGGTCAGGATCTAAAAAACTGAGATCATTGTAAAGAGTTTGAGAAAGATTGTAGATTTCTTGATTAATACTATCTTGGATGAAGGATTTGAAGTTGGAAACAAATTGGGCTGAGTTTGGATTTATGCTGTCTCTAAAGGCAATAATTTGTTTCATGTACAGCTCATAAAAGGCAGGATGTTTTAGTTTGAGATCAAAAAGCTTTTTAACTAATAGAAAGCTGTCGGATTGCCACAGTTCCTGTTCTGTTCTTATCCATTCATATTGGACCGCAATGGAAGAGGTGTCAGGGTTTTTATCAAGCTCCTTGAACTTGCAAGAAGTAGTGACATTTAATAGACTCAACGTCAAAAGAAAATAGAAAAGGGCAATATGTGGCGATGAGAAGGTTAAGTGGAATAAAGATTTCATTTCAAAATTTAATTCTGATAACAATGCTAATTGGAATAGTCTTCAATAATAATGGGTATTTCACAGAACAAAACTAAGGGCTAAAAGATTTGTATATGACTAAATTTTCCTTATTTTTGACTATTCCAATGACAATATTAGCTGGAAATTGATTCTAAATTTGAATCATATGGATCATTTGGAGGAAATAGGCTCTGAGAATGAAAGGAAAAAAATGTAGAAGTTAATTATTTCAATCACAATAAAAACTAAACTAATGAAACGTATTATTTTACTTATAGCTTTGTGGATGCCATTGATGGGATTTTCACAAGATGATAAGATGAATATTCATTTGGTATTCAGTCCAAATGTAAATTGGTTATCGACCGATAATACCAAAGTCACAGCCGATGGAAACCAAACAGGCTATTTGATCAATTTATTAACGGAGTTTGATCTTGGGGAACGATTTGGTCTAACTGCAGGAGTTGGATTTGCATTATTGCAAGGAGGAAGACTGAAGTATGAGCAGGGTGGAAATTTGTGGAATGAATCAAAGCTTAATTTCCCCAAAGCAGATTCATTGCCAAACGGGGTAGTATTGAATTACAGGGCAAATTTTTTTGAAATTCCCATTGGTTTGAAAATTAAGTCAAAGGAAATTGGGAAGTATAAATTTTTTATTCAAGCTCCTGAACTTATCTTGGGAATGAGAACCGGAGCAAAAGGAATTATTGAAACAGGCAATTCCAGTTCTGATAAAGAGAAAATTAATTCTCAGGTTGCATTTTTCAACTTGGCTTGGGCTATAGGAATTGGAGGGCAGTATGAGTTGAGTGATGACTTGTATTTGACCGGTGGCTTGCGTTACAGAAGAAACATAAGTGATTTTACCGATGATAGTGGAACCTATTTTGATGGATCCAAAGAAAAATCAAAGGCATTGCTCAATGCTTTAGATATTCGTATTGGAATATTATTTTAGAGATAAAATTAACCAAAATATTTGGAAGCCCATTGAACAAGATCAATGGGCTTTTTTAATTATTACAGAAAGGCTCAATTTTATTTATTCTCCATTGATTATAAAATTGTGGTAAAATAGCACAAAGTATGCTCCATTTTCTCATGGATTTAGCTTGTTTTATTGCAAGAGAATAGTTTAGTTTGAATTTTATTTTATTGTAATGGACATTGCTTTGGCAGAGGAAGACATTTATTCAAAAATGATCTCGTCTGTAAAGATCCATGAATCAGATCCTGCTCCGGCATGCCATTCGCCTAACTTTCCCCCGTTGTTAATCCTTAGTTTAAAAAATTTTCCTTTGGTGAGGTCGATGGCGAAACGGTGCTCGTAAATTTTGATTTCTTCACTTTGGCCAATATCAGGAATCGGTTCTGACATCATGTGATCCAATTGATTTGGAGATTGGCCTTGCCATACAGTTATTGATTTTGGCAAGAGTATCCATGATTTTTGATCTTGCAGAAAGCGAAGTGTCATAAAATTTGTATTGATTGTAGAATCAGAATTTAATTCAATCTCAACATCTCTTCCTTGGAATCCTAGCCAGAAACCATCTCTAAAATCGTTGGAGCCTTTCATTCCATCAAACAAGCTAAAGTCACCGTTGGCACGATATTGATTGGCATACTTTGTCTTCATTGTTATATGCCAACCTCGTGGAGTCTTGGCAAAAAATGCTTTTTGAGGACTGTTACATTCGCTATTGTTTATTCTGCAGGTTTTAAAATATACGGAACTGTTTTGATTGATGAGAATTGGAGATTTATACTCACTAAATTCTTTATCTAATTTATTTAATGAAACCATAATTTTGTATTCATTGAGATCAAATTTGGGAATAGAGAGTTCTACTTTGGTTTCATCTTTAAAAACGGATTCTCCTTTTGAGATGTAGGCCATTGGAATAAAGGCTTCCTGTTTGATTTCTTGAGATTTCCATTTATATTGAATTTGACTGTCATTAGAATCTTGATCAAAAATAAATTCGATTTGATCTCCATAAGTAAAATTGAAATTGGAGTATTGTTTTATATTGTTTTTTTGAACTGCAATCATATAATCGGATCCATTCATTTTGTTGGATGAAAATCGAATTGATTTTTTATTTGGCACAATAATTTCTGCGGCATCAAATAAAGGAAGTCCACATATCCATTCGGTATCATTAGGATTTACAGGATAAACTCCTAAAGCGCTTAGAATGTACCAAGCAGACATTTGTCCACAGTCTTCGTTTCCACATAAGCCATCGGGCTGATCGGTGTACAGCTCGGTCATAATTTTTTTTAAGATCTTTTGCGTTTCATAAGGGTAATTAATAAATTGATATAAATAGGCCATATGATGACTTGGCTCATTGCCATGAGCGTATTGCCCTATCAATCCTGTTATATCTGATTGATCTCTGCCGGACATTGCGCTGCTGCCATAGAACAATTGATCTAATTTGGACTTGATTTTTGCTTCATCAAAGCCATTCGGCTTTTGGGCATTGTAGGCCATAGCTTGGAACATGCCTTTGACATCTTGATGTGCGCCAAATAAATATTGCCAGGCGTTGGCTTCGGTATAATGTTGATTTACTTCATCAGGTTTGAATCCGGCAATAAATTGATGGTTCAGTTTAGCTTGAAAAAAGCCGGACTCGGGATTAAACAGATTTTTGTAATTATTTTTCCAAATTGAAATATTATTTTTGATTTCGGGAGAGCAGTTTGTTGCAATGGATGCAATTTTTTCAAGCGCATCATAATCCAAAGAATTTTCTATGGTTTTGGAAACCGATTCACCGGCTTGATTGCAAGCGATGAATGCATTTCTATATTCATCTTGCGAACAGAAATTTTTACTTACTAAGGTTTGATAACAAGCATTGAAAATGGCATTGATTTCATCTTGACTGAAGTCTGATTTATTATTGATCAGTGCGTTTGCCATAACCGGAATGCTGTGATTGCCGATCATACAGTAGGTTTCGTTGGCGGCGAGTTCCCAAACAGGAAGTCTTCCGCTTTCTTCAAACATAGCTAAAAATGTTTTCACAAAGGCATGATTCCATTCAGGAAATACCAACTCGTAAAGAGGGTGAGCAGCTCTGTAAGTATCCCATAATGAGAAAACGGTATAGCGAGGATTGTTGAGATCGCCTTGATGTACTTTTAAATCCATTCCGCGATAACGTCCGTCGGCATCTTGATACAAATTTGGAGCCAATAAGCTGTGATATAATGCTGTGTAGAAAATAGTTTTAGCTTTATTATCTTGAGTATGAATTTGGATCCTTGATAACATGGAGTTCCATTGAGTTTGATTTTGGTTTACGGTTTTCTCAAGATCCCATTGAGTAAATTCTTGGTTTAGATTTTTTTGTGCTCCTTGTACATCTACCGCCGATAAAGCTAATTGCACTTTTAAAGTTTTGTCTTTCTTTAATTTAAAAAATAATATGGCTTTGGTTTTATTTTCATTGTATTGAATGGATTGTACAGCTAAATTTGTTTTAGCAGAAAAGTAAACATGTTGTTCTTTTGCCCAAGCTTGAGAAATTCTAAACCCTGAGATCCTTTTATTATTGTCCAAATGGATTTGATGCTGTATGGTTTTATCTCTGTGTTCAAGATCAATGATGAGCCATCCTGTGTTTCCTTGAGAAAACTTGTATTGATGAAAACCTGATCGCGGGGTAGAGCTTAAGCTAACCTGAATGTTGTTTCTTAGGAGTTTTACAGTATAAAGTCCGGCTTGCGCATGTTCATCTTTTTTATTGAATGCGGAAGGATAAGAATGAGGCTGTAACGCATCATTAGAAAATGAAAATTCTCCTTGTCCAGGCATAAGCAGAATGTCGCCGTAATCTTCGCAGCCTGTTCCGGATAAATGAGTGTGAGAAAATCCATAAATAATACTATCAGAATAATGATATCCGGAGCATCCATCCCATCCTTTGAGTCTTGTGTCGGGAGAACATTGCACCATACCAAAGGGTGTACAAACTCCCGGGTAAGTGTGACCATGCGCTGCTGTTCCGATAAGTGGGTTTACCCATTGAACGAATTGAGCATTTATTTTTAGCACTGAAAAAAGACAGGCAATGGATATAAGCAATAGTTGCTTTTGTGGGATGGATTTTAGAAAGTACATTAGGTTTGAAGAATTGATTTACAAAATTAATCTAAAGTGTAAATTATTCTGCATTTTATTTGGATTGCTATCCTTATTTTTGTGTTATGGTTGCCTATTTAGCCTATCGAGTTTTAGTTTGGTTATTTAAGATAACTCCCTTTTTTATTCTGTATAGATTGTCGGATTTTCTTAGGATTATTTTGCAATACCTCATTCGATACAGAAGGACGACAGTGGAAGGAAATTTGAAAAAATGTTTTCCGGATTTAAGTCAAATGGAACTCCACAGACTAGTTTCTGAGAGTTATAAGAATTTGGCTGATATTTTCTTGGAGGGTGTCAAAGGGTTGAGCTTAACTAAGGAAGAACTAATGCGGCGATATCCGATGCATGGAACAGAAAAACTGAAATCGATATTGGAAACCAATCAATCCATTATCATTGCGGCCATACATTATGCCAATTGGGAGTGGGGAGTTTTGTCATTTGGATATCATTTTCCCGGTCGAGCCATTGGTATTTATAAACCTCTATCCAATCACAGGATAGAAGAAGATTTAAAGAGAAGGAGAGCGGACTCAGGAATGCAGTTGATTCCAATTCAACTTACAAGAACTATGGAAGAAGAGATAGAGAAGGGAAAGTTGATCATTATGATGAGTGACCAAAATCCTTCCAATTCTAAAGATGCCATTTGGGTCGATTTTTTTGGGCAGGACACAGCCTGTTTGCATGGCTTGAATAAGTATTCTACAAGATTTCAGTTGCCTGTTTACTATTGTGAAATCAACAGGCTAAAAAGAGGCTATTATGAAACTAAATTTGTGGAAATTGCATCAACTCCAATTTCAGAAAACAATACGATCACTCAAGATTATATGGGAATGCTAGAGACTACCATAAGACAATATCCGCCCAATTGGTTGTGGACGCATAAGCGTTGGAAGCATCAAAGAAATTCTTGATTTATGCAAATCATTTTTACATGGGAAGTGTAAACCAAAAGGTACTTCCTTTGCCCACTGTGCTTCTTACACCGAGCTGTTGGCCATGAGATTCTATGATGTGTTTAACAATGCTTAGACCCAATCCTGTTCCGCCCAATGCTCTATTTCTGTGTTTGTCCACTCTATAAAAGCGTTCGAATAATCTACTCAGATGTTCCTCTTCAATTCCGGGACCATTGTCTGTTACCTCCACAAGTACATTTTTTTCCAGTTTGTAAATTCCTATTTGAATAGAACCTTTTGTGAAGCCATAATGAATGGCATTGCTGATTAAATTATTGAGCACTTCCATGATTTTATCTTGGTCTCCATGGACGGTAATTTCTTCGTTACATCCTTCTTTGATAGAATATTTTATTGATTTTTGGAGAAGTTGAGTTTCTAATTCTTTGAAACAATGTTCAATGAGTTGAACGATATCAAAGGCTGTGATTTGAAGTTTGAGAGAATTGGTTTCATACTGATTAATGAGAAGGAGATCACGGACAATAAGACTGAGTCGCTCGGTGTTTTCGGAGGCTTTTTGAATGTAATGCAATTTAGTTTTTTCATCCATGTTAGGGTTTTCTAAAATAGTATCTAAAAAACCTTGAAGGTTGAAAATCGGTGTTTTAAGTTCGTGCGAAACGTTCCCTAAAAACTCTTTGCGAAATTGTTCAGAAACTTTTAATGTGTTGATCTGAGTGAGTCTATCTTGTTCGTATTCATCTACATCTTCTGCAAGTTTTCCAAGAATATCGTCGCTGTTCAATGTAAGTTGAGCATTTTTATTTTTTCTATCTTTTGTAATGATTTTGTAGATTACTTTTATTTTACGATAAATAAATTGTCCAATAATCCACCGTATAGTAAGGTAGAAAAAAAGAAAAAGAAAAACTAAAAAGAAAACGAGATACCAAAGATTAAAAACATTTATGTCTACGGACTTGATCAACAAAAAAATAATAGAAAAAAGAATAAGAACGAAAATGCTAATAAAAACTGAGATTGTTTTTAGTGATATGTTTTTGTTCTGAAAAAATTCCATCTCGTCTAAATTTCCAATTTGTAACCAATTCCTTTTATGGTTTTTATGTACTCTTCTCCAAGCTTCTCTCTGATTTTTCGTATATGAACATCAATAGTTCTAGATCCAACAATAATATCTTCGCCCCAAATTTCTTTGAGTAATTCTTCTCTTGTAAAAACTTTATTGGGGTGTAAAGCTAGAAATAAAAGGAGATTGAATTCTTTTTTAACAAAATCCAAAGATTTATTTTTTAGCTTGACAGTGTGTTCTTCTTTGTTTATTTTGATATCCCCAAAACTGATTTCTCCGGTGGAATTTTGTACAATTTCTCTGCGTAAGATGGCATTCACTCTGCTGAGTAAAACTTTGGGTCTTATAGGCTTGCTGATAAAATCATCAGCACCAAGATCCAGAGCCCCTATTTGGATATTGTCATCATCGCTGGCTGTAAGAAACAGCAGTTTAATATTTTTTAAGTTTGGATTTTCTTTGATTTTTTTAAAAGCCGTAAATCCATCCATCCCCGGCATCATAACATCCATTATGATAAGGTCAACGGTTTGGGCTACAAGAAATTCTATAGCTTTGAGGCCATTGGGAACCGTATATACTTCAAACCCTGCAGAACCCAAATTGAATGATAAAAATTCTAATACATCCGGTTCGTCATCTACTAAAAGTAACTTGTGCATGAGGGTCAGTTCATTTGATTTAAAGGTGAATCCCAATTTTGGCTCCCCAAAAAGAGGATGCCGGCTGATCATGAAGAAAGCTATTGACCAAGGAAGGAGCTTGCACAACGAAAAAAAATCGGTCTGTTTTGTAGTAAGAAAATTGCATCCCCAGATTCCATCGAGAATAGGCGGGCAATCCTCCAACTAATCCAATACTGCAATTGGGATTTATAAAATAATGAATCCCAATATCGATAGAAGATTTTGCAGTTTTTCTAAGGATTTTATTTACTGCTAATTGAACAGAGAATTGATCGTTAAGGATTTTTTTCGTGTAATTCAATTTTAAAACTGCCGGTAGGGATTGAGTAAATTTGGATATGGAATGTTCTCTGATGAATTCTGATTTTAGATCTTCTTTATTTTTTATATCCACAAAAATGCTGTCAAAAATATTTCCAATATTGACACCTGTAAAAACTAAAGTGCTGTCGATACTTTTTGAGCTTAGATTTTTTGACCATTGTATGAGTCCCAGTTGATCTAGTTCAAAAGAAAATAAACTTCGTTCTGATTGATGAAATAATTTGATCCCTGTTGCAAGTCCTTTTCCATTTACATCGGTCAATGAAGAGGTAATACTGCGTTTGAGTTGCCAATGGAGGTCAAAGTTGAGAGCTAATCCATCCTGTTCGGTAAACAAAGATCCATTAGAAATTGAAAAAGAATTGAATTGATTACCTAATAGGAAGTCTATTTTCCACTGGACATAAAAATGATTTAACCTGTGCAACATGCCCACAGACAAATCGTAATAACTGAGGGACTCAAAACTCATCGGAGAAAGAATTGCTTTTTTGTTTTCATATTGAGCATTACCGAATAACAAGAGAGTATAAAAATCTCGTGAAAAGTTTGTTTCTAAAAATTGATGGTATGCAAGTCCGATATGCCATTTGAAGAATCGATTTGATTCTTCTTCATTAGAATATGCTCGAGAATAATAATGGGCTCCGAGGGTTGAATAATAAGCTAGTTTTCCATTTTCGGTTAATCTTGATAGAGTACTGTTTTTTAATGTCCGGTCTAAAAAGTCGCCATTATAGTAGGCACGAAAAAATTTTTGATTAATCACATCTGACTCCAATCCCAAATTGGCAGTCGTTGAGATGAATGATTTGGATCTCAGTTCAGGTACAATGGTAAATTGTGAAGATGCTGATTGAGCAATAAAACACAGAACTATAAAACAAGCTAAAAATGGTTTCATTCCTTGAAAAACTATGATTTGGAAATGATCAGTTTTGAAAAATATTTTCTGTTGTCAGTATTCCATTCGATAAAGTAAATCCCGGAATTAAGATAGCTTACATTGATTTCTTGACCCAATTGAAAATTCTGCTTGGTCGAGTTTAATTTTTTACCACTAAGATCTAAAATATTGAAATATCGAATTTCGGAAGAGACGGCATTATCTAATAGATGAAAGGTCCCTTGGGATGGATTGGGAACAATAAGCAAATTGGAATTTGAAGTCAGATCTTGCGTGGCTACATTGCCAATGTAAATGGTGAATAAATCAATACCATACCAACCTGATGCGCCGTCATTGACTGTAAATCTGAATCCATCGATAGAATTGTTTACCTGAGCTCGATGCTGATAACTTAATTTGCCGGCGTCTATATCAGCTTGTGTGAATGTAGAACCATAATTAAGATTGTTACCATTGAGTTTTAAATTACCATGAGCAGGAATGGCAACCAAAGTGTAAACAAGCTCGGAAGCGGTATTGTCATCATCTTTGGAAGCCAACAAACTGTTGGGAATAAGTTTGGTCTCTCCATTATTGAGATACAATGGTTGGTTAATGATATTGTATGGATTATTTGCAGTTACAGAAGCGCAATATTCGAGCTGAAAATTATTCATAAACCCGCTCACCAGGCTATTTTTTGTAGATACCTCGAGCAACCAGTCTCCTTGTGAATTCTGTCCATTAAAAACACTTAATTTATTTACCGGTCTCATGGTAACTTTATTGGCCGGAGGGCAAAATATACCGTTTATGGCATCATCATCAAAGGAGCAATCAAATCGGAGAGAAATTCCGCAAGAATAACTGAATAAAGTGCATTTTGTACCTGTCGGGCTAACTAATGCCAACTGAATATCTTTTACAGCATCAGCATCAATATCTACATTTTTTACGTTAATATCAGAAATTGTTCCGGACTCAAATACAGGAAGTACAAATCGTTTTACATCGTTATTGAGCAAAAATTGAGGATTGCCACTGTATTCTTTTGTTGTACATTTTTTATTTACAGTTTGGAATGCAAAAGTTTCTGAAGAGGAACCCATAGCACATTCATTGAAAGGGATAACTCTCCAATAATAGATGATACTAGGGTCAAGAAAAATAGGCAATTGAAATTGATCTGCAGTGAGGTCTGATTTTGTATAGATGGTGCTTACCCCAAATCCGGGAGAAGTCGCAATTTCTAAAGTATAGCTATTGGCATTTACACTTTTAGTCCATTGAAATTTGGGTGACTGTGTTATCGATCTTCCATTGGCAATTGGGGAGACCAAGCTAAGGTCAGAGAAATCATTTTTTATGACTATAAGATGAATTGGTACTTTTATACTATCTCCGGCGGGGGTGACCGCCCCTACTATGAAATCAACTTCAGTTTTTGTTGTCAATGAATTGAAATCCATCGTTAACTTGGATTGATCTTTCAAGTTTAAACTTTGTTGATTAAATTTATAGGTTGTACCCTCCGGTAATTGGCCTTCCAAAAATAAATTGAGTTGGCCGGTAAGATTGCCACTGAAACAAGAGGTCAAATCCAATTCCAGCAAATTGGGTAAACAGAGAGAGGGATTTTTAGGATTGGCAGAAAACATATAGCTGTTTGGAGCCCCATTCTCTATGACCTGGATGTCTTGATCTGAAACATCAAAGAAAATATTACCTACAGAACTCACCATTATTCTTGACTGGTTGTCCAAAGGAACATCTCCAAGATCAACAATTTCTTCACCATCGTTATCGGTATTTTCTTTGATAAGAATCGGGTTATCTATATTTCTCTTGTTGAGCAAATAGATATTGACTTTTTTACAACTAACCGGAAACGAATTGGTATTTGCCACATCCCAGCGAATCAAATTGCATGAATTTTTGACCAATTTTTCTGTTGATGAATTGGGTCTGGTGACTTTGAAAGGTCCGGCTTGATCTGTTACTTTAAAATTGATTTGATCCCAAACTGAGGCACCACTTTCCTTGTTGTTGTCTCTTACTACAAATCGAAAATTGAAATTTCTTGTAACAGAGGGTAGAATTTCTCTAGTATTGATATTTCTATTAAAAAATATAGTATTTACACTAGGAACATATCGAATAGGAGATAAGGAGGGGAAATTGACTTTTACCAAAGGCCCTTCTTGATCTAAGGAAACTTGTCCGATGGTTTCGCCATAGGGTCCGGCATTGTATTGTTCCCAGCTGTAAGTTAAGCTATCTCCTTCCATGTCCGTTGCAGAACCGACAAGCTTAATAGGAGTCGAGATTGGGAGATAAAGTCCTTTTGGAATTTGAATAGAAATACTTGGAGTTGTATTGTTAGTATTGGTAGTGGATCCGCAGGTGAGAGCTTTTCTTGTTAAAAATAAAGCTTGTTCTAGACTGCTTGCATGAAAAAAATTAGGATGAGGTAAACCGGAGGTTTCCACATTGGCAGAGCCGCAAAGTCCACTGTAAGACATGATGGTTGTTCCGCTCCCCGGTTCGTACGCCGTTGAAAGTTCTTCATTGCCGCCACAATAGGAAAAAGTATGAGTACAGGCAAATTGATGCCCCATCTCATGGCAAAATATTCTTTGCACTACATAATATACATCTGAAGTGTACCAACAAGTACAACCGGATCCTTTATTTATTTGACAAAGACTGCCCAGAGAGGCAACACCACCCACGTCGCTGCAGCCTATCGTGAAAACATGGCCAATTTCATAATTTCTTGATCCAATTTTAGGATTTATAATCCCAGTATTTTCTCCGATGTTGCTTCGTCCACTTCTTGGATCCGAATAAGGATCAACACCATTAAGGTGAATTAGGTTGTCATTGTTATTGACGAGGATAAGTTGTGCCCCGAAGTCTTTGATGTAAATAGCATTAAGGATCATGACGGCCGCTGCCATTTTATCGAGGGCGATTGCTTTATCGGATTGTCCAAACTGATCCCCCCATAAAGCAGTGCAGGCAAGAGCAAGTCGATAGGTTTTTAAGTCCTTTGGTTCTCCGTTGCCGCGAATATTGAGTTGAGGAGATGAATGAAGGGGATCTAGGTTAATCTCTTTGTTGGGATGGAAATCCCGATCATCGGTACCACAGGAGAAAGATTGCTGGACTGAGGTTGGGAGGTTTGCAGGGTCAAAGACAGCATAATAGGGTTGGTCATTATCAGAAAGAGATTCAATAATGGTTTCCTCACCATTGCCCAAAATAATGGCTTGGAAACTGTATGGAGATAAGATAAATCTTAATGAATAGCCTTGAGAGTAGGCTTTATAGGTTTTGATTTGAGGGTACTTTGCTGCGAGCCCTTCTTCCATTACCGGTGCTTCTTGGACATTGAAACTAAGTTCTCTGCCGTTGGCAAGAGGGAGGGTGAGGGGGAGGAAGAGATCAGATTTTTCGTTTGGTGAGGACGAGTTAAGGTATTGTTGTAGCTTGTTTTTTTCAAGTTTAATGGCTTGATAATGGGCCATTTGTTTAAATGTGGGTTTCCCAATAGTAATTAGGCTTGGGTCGATTTTATGGTAAAATTGCTGAGAAAAAAGGGGGTTAATTAATGCAAAAAATAGAATTGGCAACGGGGTTAGAACACGTTTAAAATTCATGAAACTTGTTTTTAGCTGTTTTTGATCAAAAATTGAGACAAAATTAAACTAATTCCTATAGAAATCAGCCTATATTCATAACGATTGAGGATGAATTTTTGATGCCCAAACAATAAGATAAAAAGTGGAAGCTCTTGATTACTACTTGTACAGAGCAATCATAAGGGCAAAATTCTATTGGTTTAATTGCAGAATGCCAGCCGGTTTATTTAAGAAAAAAATCCAAAGCAGCAGAAAATCCTTGGTTTGTCGTCGCATTCGCATTCATAAATTAAAGAAGCACGGCTGATTGACCATCATATAATATATATTATAACTTAATAAATATTCATAAATAACAACTTATATATTTAAAATAATTCTTATTTGTAATAACATATACATAAATGAAGAACTTTTTTATAAGGCATTTGAGAGTTTTTAGGAGGATTTAGTTTGAATTTAGGGTAAATTTGTTACATAAAATATAAAAATATAATTTTTAAAACATTAATAAACAATATAATATATATTATTTTAAAAAAATATATCAAACATATTATTAAATAATATAATGTGTATATACCTTTGTGAATTGAATGTAGTAATAGTAAGGATGTTAATTGCTTGATATTATATATTATGTAATAATTTAATATCTGGCATAATTTTTGAAAACTGAAAATTGAATGTAATGCAGAAGGAAATGATGTTTTTGATTTTTTTCCTAATTTTAGTGTCTTTTGTCTTAGCCTTTAAGGACAATATCAGAAAATTGTTCATGTTGGGTACATGGCAAAAAGGCTATTTGGCTTATTACTCTCTGTATAAGTCTATTATTATTCATGCAAGGAATATACATAGTATTCCAATTCCATTTTTAGATTTCAGTAAGTTTCAGTATGGTCCTTTCTATAGGACTTTTGGCGTTTATGGTCGATCGAAGCAAAGACGGACTGATTCTTCTTTTATTCAGCTTAAACCTTTTAGTATCTCTTTTCAGACAGATACTGTCACCTATAAAAACTATGAGATATGAAAAAAAGTATGAATCAAATTCCATTCTCAGAATTAAAAAGAACAATGTTAAAATCCAAATACAGCTTTCTTAATTTTTTTAATCAAGCAAAAATGAAAAATCTATTAATTATTTTGACTCTATTCCTAACGCAAGGTATTGTGTTTGGACAAGGTGGTTTGCCTCCTTGTACAGATACAGCACAGGTCTTATGTATGGATGGAAGCAACAAACTCACATTAACTGCAGAGGCAGGCCTGACCAATGTAATGTGGTATGACAGTACCAGCAACTCATTGATCGGAACCGGAAGCAGTATTATGATCTTCGGGAACCATCCAAGTTTGGCAGATGGGTATGAAGCATTTTACTATACCGGGGATGATGCCTCAGGATGTCCGGGGCAGCTTTGTTGTCCGGTTCGAGTCCGAACACAGGATTGTACTTTTATGGACTTAGCTTTAAGGAAAACCTTAAATGGAAGTGGTCCATTCTATCCCGGGTCTAATGTGACTTTTACAATCGAAATAATTAATCAGGGAACAAAAGTTGCAACCAATGTTCAGGTCAGCGATTATATTCCAAGCGGATTGACATTGAATGATCCGTTATGGACAGGAAGTCCGGCAACCCTTGTTACACCTATTGCCTCTATTGCGGTTGGGGAGACTGTAACTAGGACGATAACATTTACAATAAACAGTAATTACCAAGGAATTTCTCTGCGAAACTGGGCTGAAATTAGTGCCATCTCAGGAGGAACAGATATTGACAGTGATCCTGATGGAACAAACTTCAATCAACCCGGGGAGACCAATGATTTGAATGACGATAATGTTGTGAATCAAAATGGTAAAACAGGAGGAGATGAGGATGATCATGATCCAGCAGAATTGCAAGTAACTCAAATTTTTGACTTAGCATTAAAAAAGACATTAAGTACAACAACTCCCGGGCCTTTTACTCCCGGAGCAGCTGTAACATTTGATGTGAAAATATATAATCAAGGTACTGTAACCGGGACCAATATTCAATTGGTTGATTACATACCGACCGGACTGGTTTTAAATGATCCATCATGGACAGAATCAAGTCCGGGAAAGGCGACACTTAATTCAACTATAGCCACCCTCAATCCGGGTGATAGTGTCGTTCGCAGCATCACATTTACTATCAGTCCGAGTTTTATGGGTTCTACTATAAGGAACTGGGCCGAGATTTATTCTGCATCCAATTCTTTAAATTTATTGGATATAGATAGTGATCCGGATAATATAAATTTTAATCAGTTAGGAGAAACAGACGATTTGGCTGATGATAATGTTGTCAATCAAAACGGAAAGACCGGAGGAGATGAAGATGATCATGATCCGGCTGAAATAAATGTAGGTCAGTTCTTTGATCTTGCTTTAAAGAAAACGCTGAGCAGTGTAACGCCTGGACCATTTAGTCCCGGCAGCACAGTGACTTTTGATATTAAAGTATATAATCAAGGTTCTGTAACTGCAACCAATGTTCAAATATCAGACTATATTCCTACTGGCTTAACATTGAGTGATGCGAACTGGACGGGAAATCCTGCAACCTTAGTGACAGCTATTCCAACAATAGCAGTAGGAGATAGTGTTACAAGAACAATAACATTTACAATCAACAGTAATTATCAAGGAACAACAATCCGCAACTGGGCAGAGATATCTGCTGCCGCAAATTCGATGGGATTGAGTGATATAGATAGTGATCCTGATGGAACAAACTTCAATCAAACGGGAGAAACTGATGATTTGAATGACGACAACGTTGTGAATCAAAATGGTAAGTCCGGTGGAGATGAGGATGATCACGATCCGGCTCAAATCAATGTTCAACAAGTTTTTGACCTTGCATTGAGAAAGACATTATCCCCAACTCCGGCAGGACCATACG
>DEQQ01000046.1 GCA_002360455.1 Saprospiraceae bacterium UBA3362 | reverse complement strand
GTATTTCAGCTCAGCTTTTGGATTGAGATTGATCTTATTATTTTCTGTATTATCATTTTCAGCTTATGGGCTACACCGTTATTGTTCATCTTTCATTCTTTCTTTATTGATTTGGTCTATTTTAATTGCTGTTCTCGGCATTTTACTCAAATGGATTTCCTTTCAAGAAGTCAAAGAAATTTTTTCAGAAAAATTGTATTAAGACAAGATAAACCAATCATGGAGTCAATCAGTGTATTCGAAATCATTAAACTTGGTATAGGGCCATCTTCTTCTCATACAATGGGGCCTTGGCAGGCTTCAAGGATGTTTCTAAATGAATTGAGAGATCAACATTTGATGGTCGGAGTCATCGAGATTTATTGTGAGCTGTTTGGTTCCTTGGCAAAAACAGGCATAGGACACGGAACAGACATTGCTGTGATTATGGGCCTGTCTGATGAGGATTTCAATAGTATTGATACTGATAAAATTTCTGAAAAAATACAGGCTATAGAAATAGACCAATGCATCAATATATCTCCGCACAAGACCATCCCGTTTAGTAAGGCACAACATCTTCTATTCAAAAAAAATGAAAGCCTTCCGTTCCACCCCAACGGAATGTTATTCCGCGCTAAAATTGTAGATCAGCAGGATTATATTCAGCATTTTTATTCCGTAGGAGGCGGATTTGTGGTCAAAGAGTATGAACAATTGCAAAAGACTAAAGTAAAAACACAGTATCCTTGTCACAGTGCTCAAGACCTTCTCGACAATTGCAAAAAATTGAATCTTAAAATTTCAGAATTGGTATTGCTCAATGAAAGAGCTTGGAGATCTGAAGCTGAGACAAAACAGCAGGCTCTTTTTTTATGGAATGAAATCAAATTATGTATTTTTCGAGGAGTGAATAAATCAGGTATTTTGCCCGGTGGACTTTTGGTAAGACGCAGAGCGCATGATATCAATAAAAGATTGCTGAATGGACAAAAATTTGATACTGTGGATCAATGGATAGAGGGAATACGAAATGGAGATCATTCATTTGCCACAGTGAATAAATGGGTCAGCGTATTTGCTTTGGCAGTCAATGAGGAGAATGCTTCTTTTGGAAGAATTATTACAGCTCCAACCAATGGAGCATCCGGAGTGATTCCAGCAGTTTTGATGTATGCATTTTGTTTTATTCCCCATTTTGGAGAAGAAGAGATCGTGAGATTTATTGTTACTGCCGGAGAGATAGGAACTTTTTACAAAAAACGAGCTACCATATCAGCTGCCATGGGAGGCTGTCAGGCAGAAATTGGTGTATCAAGTTCTATGGCTGCAGCAGGGCTGACCGAAGCACTCGGAGGAACAAGAGAGCAGGTCTTGCAAGCTGCAGAGATCGCAATGGAACATCATCTCGGAATGACCTGTGATCCTGTAGGTGGATTGGTTCAAATTCCTTGTATTGAACGCAACAGTATGGGAGCTATGAAAGCCATCACTGCCTGTAACATTGCATTAGAATCAGACTCATCGGTGGCGCGCATTTCTTTGGACAATATCATTCAGACCATGTGGCAAACGGCATTGGATATGAATACAAAGTATAAAGAAACTTCAGAAGGAGGACTGGCTAAAATCTCTGTAAATGTAAGTGAATGTTGATGAATTTTTTTGAAACAAGGAAAGTGAAATCCAAGCTTTAGAAAATGGAATTATGAGTCAGCTGTTTAAAAAATTAAATTACAAATCTCAGGATCCAATTTATATCCTCAATGCGCCCGAAAGCTTTGAAGGAGAATTGGCTGTAATCAAAACCATGTGCGAGGTTAAGACAACAATAGAGAAGGCATCTTCATTGGATTTTGTACTTTGTTTTGCTTCACAACAACAGCAGCTCGATGAGATTGCAAAAAAGGTCTGCGACAAACTTAATGGTGACGCAGTTTTTTGGGTTTGTTATCCCAAAATGAGTTCAAAAAAATATTCCTGCGACTTCAACAGAGATACCGGATGGCAAGTATTTGCACCTTATCGGATGGAAGGAGTAAGAATAGTAGCAATCGATTCTGACTGGAGTGCTCTTAGGTTAAGAAAAGTGGAGTTTATCAAAACGATCACAAGAAGAGAAAGTTTTGCGATCTCCAAAGAAGCAAAGGCAAGAACTACCCAAAAAGGAAAATAAACCAAGCCAATTGAGTTATGATCTAACGCATATTTTACCGGATAATCCCCGATTTTATTTTATTGCATTTTCCAACGGGTTTTTTCATTCGTCAATGAAAATGATCATTTGATCAATTCTTTTCAGGCTTTCATTAAGTTTTGATTTAGCTCAAGCAGGACACCATTACCTTTCGTATGGAAGGAAAATTCTTCAATCAATTATATATAATAAATTCATTTAAACCAAAACCCGTACCCATGCGAATTCGCAATTTTATGATCTGTTTTAGTTTGTTTTATTGGTTTCAAACTTTATCATTAGAGGCACAAGAAATCAACTTGATAGGAAAAGTGATTGATGCCAAAAGCGAACAAACTCTGGAAGGAGTAGTTATAATAGCAAATGGAAAAAATAGAACAGCAACAACCAATACATTAGGAGAATTTAATCTCTTGGTCCCTGATTCTTTTCCTATGATAATTACAGCGACTTATCTTGGATATCAGGCTCAAGAATTGATCGTGTCTAATGCAGAACCTCTTATTATTGCAATGGAAGAACAGACCAAAGAATTGGATGAAGTTCTCATCGTAAGCGGTTATTCTGTTCAAAAGAAAAGGGACTTCTCAGGTTCGGTTGCAAGCATAGGAAATAAACAATTAATTCACAGACCATCGACCAGTTTTGATCAATTACTTGGAGGATTGGCTCCGGGTGTAGATTTAATTCAACCTTCAAACATACTAAACAATACTCCGGTGTTGAGAATACGAGGATTAAATTCGATCACCTCAGGGCTTTTTCCATTGGTGGTTGTAGATGGTGTAGCTATGTTTACCGGAGCCATTGGTGGCGTAATAGGAAACAATCCTCTGTCTGATATCAATCCCAATGACATTGCATCGATAGATATATTAAAAGATGCCTCCGCAGCCGCCATTTATGGTTCCCGTGCAGCAAATGGGGTGATGGTTATTTCTACCAAAAAAGGAAAAAAAGGGAGAATTAAAACAAACTATGATACCTGGTTGAGTGTAAGTACTCCGTTCAATCTTCCTGAGTTGTTGTCTGCAGAAGATTATGTAATGATCAAAAATGAAGCAATGGTCAACTCCGGCAGAGCGCCGGGATATCAGCTTATGCGAAATCCTGACAGCAGTATTGTCAATACAAATTGGTATGATGTAGCTTACAAACCGGGATGGTCGCATCAGCATCAGTTCAGTGTAAGCGGAGCCAATAATGCAACTCAATATTATTTTTCATTGGGATACACAGATCAAAATAATTTTATCAAAACCAATACATTTACTCGATATAACACAAGATTGAATATTGACCACCAACTCAATCATTTTCTTAAGCTCGGTGCCAATCTATCATTCAATATCAGTAAGAATACAGGACCTATTACCGGTGCAGTGCCAAGCAATACTCTTTCATCATCGGCATACAATTCTCAGTATATTTTGAATGAACCTTTGGCAAGGATGACTTTTGTCTTGCCGCCAAATGTTCCGGTGTTCAATACCAATGGAACTTACCATATTCAAAACGGAACAAGCGTAGGATATGGATTGAACAATCCTTCTACCATAGGTACAATCAATGCTTACAATCTTCAATGGATGTTGGATCAAGATATTCATACCTCTGACAACTATAGCAGCATTGGAAATTTATTTTCTGAAATTCAACTCAGTAAATCTTTGAAGTATAAAACAAGTTTTGGTTTGAATTATCTATTGGTAGAAAATAATGATTTCTTGAATCCAATACACGGTGGTGGAGCAGCTTCAAATGGAGTGGCTACCAATATTTTAAGTAAGTTGCAGCGAACAAATTGGATCAATACTTTAGCCTGGAATAAAACGGTTGATTCTAAACACAATATTGAGTTGCTTGCAGGACATGAACAGGTTAAAACAAAAGTGAGCTCATGGGGCGCAGAGAGAAGCAACATCACGGATGTCTATTACAAAAATTATCAAGGAGGATATACCAATATTTCACCGATAGGAAATGTTTTTACCGAAAATCATCTTTTGTCGTTTTTTAGTAATTTGAATTATGATTTCAAGAAGAAATATTTCATAAGCTTGAATGCACGTAGAGATGGTTTATCTGCACTTTCGGAGGGAAACAAGTTTGGAAATTTTGGAGGTGTATCCATGGCATGGAATGTTCACAAAGAAGCTTTTTTTACTGCATTGCCGCTGGCTCGATGGATTAGCTCCATGAGATTAAGAGGATCTTATGGAATCGTGGGCAACAGCGAGATTGGAGACTATCCTGCTATAGGAGCTTTTACATCTGCCACCTACGGAGGTCAGCCAACTTTAAAATACGCTCAAGCATCCAATCCGGATTTGCAATGGGAAACCAGTAAAAAACTGGATATAGGATTGATTATGTCCTTCTTGGAGGATAAAATTAGTTTGGAGTTTGATTACTACAATAATTTGATAGATGGAATGATCTTGAGAGCGCCGCAGGCTCCATCTGCAGGAATACCGGGAAATTTTATTAACCTCAATGCCGGTTCAATGTATAATCGCGGAGTGGAGCTTGGTATTCAGGCACAGGTATTGAATAAAGAATATTGGAAATACAACATCAATGCCAATTTAGCTACATTAGAAAACAAGGTGACTTCTTTGGTTGCAGATGTTTTTGTACCGAGTATTTTCGGAGTTCAAAACATGACCAGAGTTGGCTATTCAATAGGTTCGATTTTTGCTGTTCCCTGTCTTGGTGTAAATCCCGATAATGGACTGATGATGTTTGTGAATAAAGAGGGCAAAGTAGTCCATTACAATCATATAGGATCTCCTCGATGGACTTACTTGGATGGAACAGCTGCTCCGGCCATTGATAATTATCAGGATGGAGTGATCCAAGGACCCTCACTGCCAAAGTGGTTTGGAGGATTCAACCAAAGTTTGCAGTACAAAAATTGGGAACTGAATTGCAACTTTACTTTTGTCATGGGAAATTATTTATACAACGGAACACGCGCTACAAATTCCGATCAGCGATATTTTAACAACGGAACATTTATCAAAGATCGATGGACTACTCCCGGCCAAAAAACAGAGATTCAAAAATTGCAATACGGCGATAATGTGTCTGCAGGATTTTCTTTTTCTGCAACCTCAAAAGTGGAAAAGGGAGATTACCTCAAGCTAAAAAGCTTGCAATTGGCCTATCACATCCCCTTGAAATCTACAACCATAGGAAGAAGCATTTCATCAGCAAGAGTCTATGTACAAGCAGTGAACCTTCTTACATTTACAAAATACAGAGGCTCTGACCCGGAGGTGTCAATCAATGGAAATTCTATCCACTCCGGAAAAGATCAAAACGTACCTCCAAATGCTCAGGTGTTCACTCTTGGACTTAATGTAGGTTTTTAATTCTTTTATTTCATTTTAAAATTGAAATTCATGAAATCAAATTGGATATCTTTTCTTCTTCTATTTTTATTTCTTTTCATTTTTAGCGCTTGCGAAAAAGATTTTTTAAACACCGTGCCAAGCACAAGTATTGATGAAACACAGGCTTATAGTAGCCCTGCAAAAATTTTGGCTCAGGTGAATAACCTCTATGCTCAAATGCAAAATCCAATTTATTACGGCGGACGAATGTTGATTTTCAATGAGCAACGCGCTGATGAATTTGGACAGAATGATGGGAATGCAGCAACAGGCTCCGCAGTGTGGAATCAAAATGTGGCTTCCACCAGCGAGTACATAAATAATTTGTGGACCTCGGCTTATGCTGCCATCAACTCTGCCAATATTTTAATTGAAAAACTGAGTTCATCCTCTGTCGTAAGCGATAGCCTGAAAAAACTGTACATCGGCGAGGCAAAATTTGTAAGAGCTTTATGTTATTTGAACTTAGTACAAACTTATGCAAAACCATTCAATCTTGACAGCTCTGCTCTTGGTGTTCCATTGAGACTAAAAGCAATCAGCTCAAAAGGAAATAACGACTTGGCAAGAAGCAGTGTGGGAGATGTCTATTTGCAGATCATAGAGGATTTGAATGATGCCGAAAAATCTCTACCTGTAGGTTATACTACAGCCTATCTCAACACCAGTAGAGCTCATCAATCTACAGCCATAGCTCTCAAAACTAGAGTGTATCTCAATATGAACAGATTTCAGGATGTAGTGACCGAAGCTGCAAAAATGGTTTCCTCGGCAGCTCCTTTTCATTACATCAACGGCAGCGTGAGTCATCAGTTAGAATCAAACTTTGCCAATTTGTTTACGGGATCTTATACCGGAGCCGAGTCCATTCTCTCTATTGTCTTTGCCAATACAACAACAGAAACTCCACCTTCTCAATTTGCACTTTCGTTCAATTATATTACCCAGCCCATTCTCTTTTTGGCCAAGGAAGGAATTGGTCATGACAGCCTGATGAAAGATCTTTCTGACGCAAGATCAAATATGATAGGGCTTAGTCCGGCCAAGCATAGAATATTGAGAAAATTTGCCATCAGCACGGCTCCTTTTAGAGATTATGTTCCTGTCATTCGTTACGCCGAAGTATTGTTGAATTATGCAGAGGCAGCAGCCCAAATCGGACAATTGAGTCAGGCTCAAGATCTGCTTAAGGCGGTGAGAAAGAGATCAAAACCCGGCTCAGATTTTGAAGACGCAGAAATAAATACTAAAGAGGCCTTGGTCAAAACAATTCTCAAAGAAAGGAGAATTGAATTCTTGGGCGAAGGACTGCGACTTCAAGATATTCAACGTCAAGTTTTACCATTGGCTAAAAAAACCGGAAGTATAGGCACGGCTCCAGAAGTATTGCCCACAGCCAATAATTACATTTGGCCTATTCCGAGTGATGAACTTGCGGCCAATAAATTGTGCTTACCAAATTAAATTCAGACTACCAATAGATAAAGCGGAGCAAATCGAATTGATCTGTCCGTTTGTATTTTTCAACCTCGGAGCGGAATAAATTTCTTATATAAATGGATCAATCAGCCGGCCAAACAAAAGGAAGACCGATGCAATCCCAGACCCGATAGTAATGGAGGTGTATTGCACCGTAATGGATAGCGGGACTTAGGTTGAGAAGCAGAAAATCTAATTTTGCTTCTCTAATAAAATTGGATCTGTAAAATTTTTAGGCTAAAACCGCAGATTTTTGCTCCACCGGCCAAACCCAATCATGCTTATCCTGTAGTCGGCCTTGTCGGATTCCATTGATACTGGACTTAAGCATAGCAGCCACTCCATCTTCTGGAGCATTGATATGATAATCTTTTCCGTGGTATCCTATGCGGTGGATCTGGGCAATTACTGCAGCAGTTCCTGTGCCAAACACCTCCAACAATTCGCCTTTGGTGTGAGCCTCAATGATCTCGTCTATTGAGACCGGTCTTTCTTCTACTTTATAGCCATTATCCTTGAGAATCTGGATGATGCTGTCTCGTGTAATTCCCCTCAAAATGGTTCCACTCAAGTTGGGAGTCAAGACTGCATTTTTAGTGAGAAAGAATACATTCATAGTCCCACTTTCTTGCACGTACTTGAAATCACGAGCATCCATCCACATCACTTGATCGTATCCCTTGTCTCTTGCAAGTTTTGTAGGATAGAGAGCAGCACCATAGTTGCCTGCGGCTTTGGCTTCTCCCACACCGCCGTCTGCAGCACGGACAAAATGCTCTTCTACCCAGAGACCCACAGGTTTGTTATAATAAGGTCCGGAAGGAAGGGCAAGGATCATGAATCGAAAAGTTTCGCTAGATCGCACTCCGATAAACTCATCGGTAGCCATCATTACAGGTCTAAGATACAGAGCGCTGTCAGATTGTGTAGGGATCCAGTCTTTATCTATGAGCAACAGTTGTTCTAAGGCTTGGATAAAAAGATCTTCAGGGATTTCGGGCATACACATTCTTTTGGCAGAAGCATTCATTCTTTGTGCATGGAGTTGTGGTCTAAACAAAAGAGGAACACCATCGGCGCTTTTTCCTGCCTTCATGCCCTCGAAGATAGCCTGACCATAATGCCATGCCATAGTAGCCGGATGAAGCGGCATTTTTTCTAATGGTTTGATCTCCAAATTGGTCCATTGTTTACCATCGTAATCTGCAACAAAAATGTGATCAGAAAATATTTTTCCAAAAGGAATATTGGAAAAATCTACCTCGCTCACTTTGGACTGAGCTGCTTTTGTAATTTTTATTGAGTATGCCATCAGGTAAGTTTTTACAAGGTTTGAAGACAATATCTTCTTAGGAAAATTCGAATATTGACCGAAAAATATGACTTTTGCATCAGATCATGAAAAAATTCCAACACAATTTCATTAGGTACGAATTTCCCCAAGAGGAATATAACTATAACAACAAAACCAATCCATCTGTTGTATGTCTTGTTCAAGAATCAGGTTATGGTATCGAGGATGAAAAACAAATCTATCACCGCGTCTTAAATGCTTTACAGCTTGGAGATTCTGTTAAAATAGAAATTATACAACTTAAAGATAATCAGTATTTAATTCTGTCGAAACAAAAAAATTTAAGACCAAACCAAATAATATCTTTTGGGATTGAACCTAAACGCTTGGGTATCAACGGATGTGAGAGCTACTACAAATATTATCAATTGGATGATTTTCGGATCATTTTTTCCGAATCCGGAGAGCAACTGAAAGACGATATGAAGAAAAGGCTGTTATGGGCGGGACTTAAAAAGATGTTTGGCATCCCATGATAGCTTATTTCTGCATCAAAAAACCAACTAAAATAGCAAATAAAAAAAATGGGGAGCAGCAAAGGCAGGACACAGCAGTGTGTTGGCAGTCCCGTCTTACACTACGCTGCTTTGCAGCTTCATTTCAGCCGGGGCTAAGTTTGCAACTTAGGATGGTCCTGAGTTTGGTTTTAGTTAATTTTGCTTGGAGTCATTGATTTGGAGATCAAAGCCTCTTTCCTTGAGAGCGATCATTAGGTCTGTCCACTTGAGCTCATCGCTAAGGCAGCTGATTTTTTGACCAAAAGAGCCTTTGTGTTTTAAGCTTATACTGCAAATGGTTTTATTGAATATGGGCTTAGTATGTATGGTTAAAATTTGATCAAATGGAATTCGGAGTGTTTTGAAATAATTGCTCACATAAAGAAAGTCATCATCAAACTCAACCCTTCTTAACTTCCATATTGTAAAATAGATAATAAGACCAAAAATCAAATAGAAGAGCAGGATTCCAACTCGCCACATCATGGCCGTTCCCATTGCAAATTCATCCGACTCAATAATCCAAACCGCCAAACACAAACTTCCAAAAAAAACATACCAAAAAACCGGTAAAAATCGGGCAAAGAAAAGGGTGGCATGTGAAGATAATCTTCTCATCATTGGTTTGATTTAAAATTCGGATTTGGGATAAACTTTTTTTGCAATGAGGATGCTCAGTTCATAAAGCAATAGCAATGGAATCGAAACCATGATCATGCTGCTCACATCGGGAGGAGTTATAACCGCTGCAACGATCACAATAACAACAATAGCGTGCCGTCTATAAGTCCGCATAAACTCTGCACTCATGATGCCCAGTTTGGCAAGAAAATACACCAGTACAGGAAGCTCAAATACAGCCCCTGTAGATAGAGTAAACATCGTCATGTTGTCCACAATAGAAGTCAAAGTGGTTGTGTTTTCTACTCTATCACTAACCCCGTAGGAAGCCAAAAAACTAATCGAAAAGGGAGCGATAATATAGTAGCCAAACAATATTCCTAAGACGAACAAAAAACTGCAGGCTGCAATGAGGCCTGTGGTTGCGTTGATTTCTTTTTGGTAAAGCCCGGGCTTCACAAACTTCCAAATCTCATTGAGACAGAAAGGAAAAACGAGAACGATTCCCAGAAAAAAACTTACTTTAAGATGGACTGTGAGTTGCTCCGATAGTTCTCTTGTGATGACTTTGATTTCTCCGGGATCAAAGCAGGTAAATTCGGAAATACCACAGAAAATGCGATAGGTAATGAAGTTTTTGTTGAGAGGGCCAAAAATGATTTGATCAAAAACAAATTTCTTTTGTATGAATACAAAAATAGTCCCCACGGTTACCCACAGTGCAATTCTGAATAAATGCTTTCTCAATGCATCGAAATGATCCAAAAAGCTCATTTCTGCGCTGTGCGCAGGATCATTTGGGGATTTAACTTTATTTAAGAATGGAAGCATTTTTGCTTTGAATAATTATTGGCTAAAAACCGGACGAATTGCATTTTAAAAGCTCTTTGTTAAGGATTTTAAATCAAAAAATTCTAACAAAATCAATTATTAGATGCAGAACAGCCTCTTTGGTTTAAAAGAACCAATAGTTTGGCTTGATGTTCAAACTTTTGCCCTGCTGAACCGGAAAATAGCTAAAAATCAACTTAAAGGGAAATGGCTTGGAGCTACAGTTGCCCCTGAGGCTATCTCTGTGTCAACTCATGAGTAAACAATAGGCAATGATGTAAATTCCGGTTGAGAAGAAAGCTGTGCATTGAGCTTGTATAACTATTTCGCTCTTTGAGTTTTAGAATGTCATCTAAAGAAGAGATGCCTCATAAAATTGTTATAACTTTGAGCCATGAAATTTGGGTCTCTTCTTTCGATTTTATTGTGTTTAGGTCTTTTTTGCCATTCTTTTGAGCTTGTTTCACAAAATAGGGTCCGATACAGTTTTAACGGATGCAGCCTCAAAGAAAACAACCAAAAAACTCAGGATATTTCTGCCAAGATCCCTGCTCAATGCGATTGCGGAATTGAGCAAGAGGCTGTTGTTAGTACCGGGCAGACTCTCCTCTTTCCTAAACAATTGGATAGTTTTTTTTTCAATGACTTTAGTCTTTGTTTTACCATAAAAGTGCCTATTGGCCCTGTTGCCGAGCTTGACCTTTTTACCAAATCCTGGACGTGCAACGGAGATACAGTATTGCACATTACTTACAGAGGGAAGGATAGTTTGTTTGTTTTCAATTTGAGAGAGGGATTTGATGAATCCATTTTTATGGGAGCCAAAGCCCAGGTCAATAAGTGTTGGCAGCAGATCTGTCTTATCAAAAAAGCCGGAATATGGCGTGTGTTTCTTAATGGCGAACTGGCAGATCAGGAAACGACCAATGATCTTTTGAGATTGGATAATGGAGCGCCCTTGACCTTCAATGGTTCGGATTGTCAGACCAAGGGAGTGCTGCCATTGACAGGAAAACTGGATGAGGTCATCATCACAGATTATGCCCTTGGCATAGAAGAGGTCAAACAGATTTATAAAATAGATCAAGAGATACTTACACCGGATACCATTGTGTTTTTGGGAGAAGATGTCTTGTTGCGTTCCGTTCTCAATTGCAAATCGACAGTGTCCTGGACTCCCTCTGCAAATTTGGCATCTCCGGATGAATTGAACACTATTGCAAGACCAAGCCAAACCACAACGTACACCCTCACAATGATCTCTCCGGATGGATGTAGAGCGATCGATACGGTGTTGGTGAGAGTAGTGGATAAAAACAAATTGGACTGTGCCCAATTGAGATTGCCCACCGCCTTTACTCCCAATCAAGACGGCATCAATGATTTGTTTTTTATAAGCAATGCATACATTATAGATCGCTTGGATTATTTTGAGATTCATGACCGCAACGGAGGGACAGTTGCCGCATACAATTCGCCTACAGGAAAATGGGATGGAACTTGGAATGGGAAAACGGTTGATCCCGGAGTTTATTTTTATAGAATAGCCTACACTTGCAAAAATGAGGAGTACAAAAAAGATGGATCTTTCTATTTGTTAAAATAAAGAAAGTCTTGTGAATCATTTTTGCTTTGCAAAACCGATCAGTCATTTTCGATCTTTGACCCGCGAAGTGTCGATGAATTCGAACAGGAAAAAAATAGAAAGGCGTCATGAATAATTTTAGATAATTGGAACAACTGATTGGTGCTTCTAAGTTTGGCATTGGAGAAGCTGCAAATGGGATTTGCAGTTCCTTCACTATTTTGTGATTTCTATCACAAAATTTTTGCTTTGCAAAACCGATCAGTCATTTTCGATCTTTGGACCGCGAAGTGTCGATGAATTCGA
>DEQQ01000086.1 GCA_002360455.1 Saprospiraceae bacterium UBA3362 | reverse complement strand
AGTTCTTGAAATTGGAATTAACATCTTTATTGACGCAATTCATGAATTGCGTCAATATCCTATTATACGATATATTGACGCAACTGCTTGGCAGAGCGTTATTGGGGAAAATTGGGCCAGGCTTGTTATTTTTTTCATTGGCTACAGGTTTAATTTAGTTTTATATAAGCAAATATAATCCAATTCTGGCTATTTTCACATTTTCGGTAGTATTTTTTATAGACAATGGATATTTTAGATTTTAACCAATATCCATATTATCAATAGGGCTTACCATTCTATACTTATTCACATCTGTAATATGAGTATATATTTCTGTAGTCTTTACAGATTCATGTCCCAGTGCCATTTGTATCTGTCGCAGATCCACTCCAGCCTCAAGAAGGTGTGTAGCATAACTATGACGTAGTGTATGCACAGTTGCACTGGACTCTATTTGGGCTTTTTCCATGTGCTGATGAAACACATTCTGTACACTTCTTACGCTATACTTCCCCCCTGTCTGACCTTCTATAAACCAATAGTCTGGCTTATATTGCATTAAATAGGATTGGATCATGCCTTCTAGTTTCAATGGAAGATGAATATATCTATCTTTATTCCCTTTACCTTCTCTGATAAATATACGTTTTTGGCGCAGGTCTATATCTTTACGTTTTAAGTTTACCAATTCTCCTATTCTTAATCCACAAGAATAAATGATACTTAATATAAGCTTGTGTTTAGAATTTTCACAGACCCTGATAAGTGACATAACTTCTTCTTGACTTAAAGTTCCTGGCAATTTCTTGGTCACCCTTGGGCGAATTTCCCAGAAATTTTTCTCTTGCCCTAATACTTTTTCATAATAGAATTTAAGCGCATTAATTACAGAGTTTTGATAGGTCTGAGACCATTTATATTTTTCTAATTTAGTAAGGATCCAATGTTTAAAATCCTCTATACTCCATTCTCTTGGGTTCTTTATACTAATACAATCATGAAGATAAAATAAAAAGATGTTACAATAATTTTTTATCGTACTTGGACTATACCTCTTTACATATAACTGAGTATAGTATTTATCATACTCTTGCTGGAGGATGGGACTAAGTGTCTTGGACTCGAGCTTAGAAACCGGCTGATCATCTGGTTTAGAGTGTATAAATTCATGTTCTGACAAAATAGCTTTGCATTGTGTCCAAGCTATTTTATCATAAGGAATAATCCAGCAACGCTCATGCTTTGAGTAATAAGCATACCGGACTTTTTTGATTCGTGATATACATTCTTGGCTAAAGTGCTCCATTCGGAGGCCAATGGCAGTTGTATTTTGAATGAGCACAGGAAAGGTAAATATTTTCATGTTGTGTTTCGAATATTATAGGGACAAATATAAACCAAAGGAGCTCTTATAAAGTACAGAAAAACAACATTTTAAAATAATAAATGATTTTATCTATTAAATATCCGATAGTTAACGGATATTTGTAGTAAAAAGGACTATAATCATGGCTTCATCCATATGTATCTTCTGTAAAGCGACACTCCAAGGTCGTAGTGACAAAAAATTTTGTTCAATAAATTGTAAAAATCAATACAACTATGCACTCCGGCAAACAACGAAAGATGAGGTAAAGGAAATAGATGCATATCTCCACCGAAATAGAGAAATATTATCTGTGATCATGGGTAATTACAAAAAACTGCTGACTCAAAAAGTTGTCCTGGAACGGGCTGGATTCAGATTTGAATATATGACTGGTATCTACCATAATAAGGAAAATAAAAGATTCCACTATGTCTATGATTATGCTTGGGCTGAATTTACAAATCAAGAACTAATGTTGGTTAAGAAATCAGATAAGTAATAGGCTGTATGTAATAAGTTTCTACTTTCAATTAAAATTCTCAGAACAAGATTTTTCTTAGTAGATAGTTAATAGTAATTAGTGAGTCTACTTTCTACTTCTTAGTTTCGACTGAATACTATTATCTTTTATCTAAAATATGGCTTCGCCGTTCATGTGTAGCGAGCACATGCAATATATCTCAAATACTATTGAGTCCGTAGGTTTAAACGAGCTTAAAATTATAATTATTTTTGAAATCTAAAGTATCTTATGAAAATTATTTTTAAAAATTGCTTTTAGGTGATTTGAATTGAATCTGGAAATCAATCTTTTACTTTTTTCCTAAAATTTGAAAAAAAAAGAACGATTATTGAGAATTCAGTAGTAGCAAAACTTTAGCCGTTTTTATACGGATACTTGCGGATATAAGCAGGACTATATGGATAGAAATCGGTTAGGCTGTAGCGTTCATCCCAGCTTTGTCCTTTCAAAAAAAATATTGTTCCACGTTTTATATTTTTAGTTTATGAACTTAATAAGAAATTCAGTACAATTGATCGGACATATAGGGAAAGATCCAGAAATGACATCATTGGACAATGGCAAACGCATAACAAGAGTCTCTCTAGCTACAACTGGGAACTCTTAGGAGAAGGGCAAAACAATTCTGCCGTAATGGCACAAGCTCGTCGCCTGGGGTGGCAAAGCAGAGTTTATGAGTCAATACCTCAAGAAAGGTCAGGAGATCGCATCCAGGGTAGGCTGACACATCGCAGATATGAAGCAAAGGATGGTTCGGCAAAATATGTCACTGAGATCATAGTTAATGAAGTGCTGCCTTTTGGAAAAATACAAGCCTAGAAAAAGTAAAAGTCCATTAGCGAAGTTTGCTTCATGGGTTTTATTGAGATTTTCTTAAAAAAATTTTGACTAAAATTGTCCCATGCTATAGACTCAGCGATAATTATTTTTGAATGCTATTTATGGGAACGGAATGGTATCCAAAGTTTAATCACTTAAACAATTTATATCCAATTCCAAATTGTATAGTATGATATTTAATAAAACAATATAAAAACTAATAAAATCGCAATTCAATTTACTCTTATTACTTTTCTATAATAGATTTTACCTTCCTTATTTTTCAATTCTAAAATATAAAAACCTGACTCTTCAGGAATACCATTAATCTCACTATTTGTCTGATCGATCTGTAGTTCATGGTCTATTGGAAAAACTATCCTGGCAGATACAATTTCATCATTAAAGAAATACAATTTTTTGAAAAAAGGATTTGGAAATATTTTCAAATTTCCATTTCCTGACTGAATGATATTTGTTGTGAAATTACCAACACATTTACAGTTTGGAGTGATCGAGTCTCTTACAGTTAAATTATTAAAGTCATCACATGGTGATCCAATAAATCCATTAAGATTTTTACAAAAACCTTCAGAGAAGCAATCACTTAATTGAAATGTGCCATCTTTATCGTAATCTTTTGTACGAATAAAATTAATATCATCCTGGTAGACATTTGGCAGGGATTGATCTTGAAAATAAAGCGTACTTAGGTCTATCATTTGTGAGACTTGATCAAAGATAAATTTAGTCAACTGATGCATGTCATTATCTTTGCTTGCCGATACTAATATATCATTAAAGTCAAGGCTAGTAATGTAATCTGAAATGCGTTTTTTTAGAACTACTTCATTTATAGAACTAAAATCATTAATATCAAAAGCTGGATGACCCGCATTACAATTAACAAAAGCTTTAAAAGGAACATTATGCTCCTTAAATTTTGGAATCACAGTAGTAGGTCCATCGCAAAATATTGAAAAATTTTTCAAGTTGTTTAACCAATTTGATGCATAAGAAACCTCGGCGTCTTTAAGTCCATGAAAGTGTATAACTTTAGGATCATTGGAATCAATTAGATTCCCATAAGGATTATTATAAATATTGGAATCAACCGGATATCCTATGCCCCATAAACAAGCACCGAGTATTTTATACTGCGCAGCTCTCATTTTTGCATTTAGGAATTTTTCTCTTATTCCTAACTTATTAAAAGGAATCTTTAAATTGCCATCCTTATAGTAATTTACAGAATCACCCAACGCAAGATTCATGCTTATTAGTGCACCAAAACTATGACCCATCACATAGAATTTATTTGAATCT
This sequence comes from Saprospiraceae bacterium UBA3362, assembly GCA_002360455.1. GTDB lineage: Bacteria > Bacteroidota > Bacteroidia > Chitinophagales > Saprospiraceae > Vicinibacter. Next base: position 104,194 of record DEQQ01000086.1, on the reverse strand, counting down.
ATTTTGTAATTACTTGAATTACTAGCTAAATATTTAATTGCGGCCGTTGCTACTTGAACTCCTAAATAAGTAATACCAGGGTATACATCTTGAGGTTTTCTAAGTGTATCAAAACCTCTAATTCCCAGATAAACTCCAAGTTGCTCATTAACCTTTTTTGGATTTTCATAGTAGGCTACAACATAACCTTTCATGAGCCATTGTGAGATTCCATAAAGAAAATTAATTTCAGATTCGTTGGCATTTGCTCCACCAATCGAAGCAAGAATTATTGGCCTATTTACAGTTAAGGTATTCTTGGGCTCTATAATGATCATTTTTAAGTTTTGGATAAAGTCCCCAAACGGATCAGTATTTTCCATCGCAAATTTTACACGACTGATTCTTATTTGATTTTCTTCTATCTCTTTTCCAGTTTCTGAAACCTCAGCCATCATAGCAGCCAATCTTAAATTGGAATAAAAATCTTTTTGAGGATTATCTAAGCCTTGATTACTGGTTGTATTAGGTAAACTGAAATATCTGGTATTAGTGGAATAATAATCGTCATTTGGTCCATTTTTGTAAATCCTTTGACCAAGCACTCCGCTGCAGAAACTAATAATAATGAAGACAAATAGGTAATGAACAAAAAATTTGTGAATTGAGGCCATACATTTATTTTTTTAAGAATATATATTTGTAAATATTACATTCTGATTTAGTCTTGACCATATTGAATAGCCAATTAACTATTATTTTGATCTCATGATAGTAAAATCCAAATAATGTGGCAAAAATGAAGAAAATACATTGCTCATCTATTGCACTGCAAATATAATAAATAATAATTTTAAGCTCATTTTTGACTTTTAAAATTATTAATTTACTGAAAATAACAATTTACCTTATTTAATACAGTTCAATTTGACACCGTATTTATTGTAATTCCACCATAAGAATAGCGCACACAGCTCAGATGCCGGAGCCCCTGAAAATTTGGTAGTCGACCTCAACAATTTGAATGACATTAAGCGCAATCCCATTTTCAGAATAAAAATTCCGTAGTAATTTATACTTGAGCCTATTCATTTCCTTTTATTATCTTTAAAATGTGATCTCCTTCCATATCCTGTAGAGTTAATAAATAAGCACCTACCGGAAGCTGATGCAAATAAATTTCGATTTGATCTCCCAAATTATAATACAACAATTTTTGTTCGATTCTTTGTCCCGAAAGATCTGCCAAACTAAGATTGATTTTTCCTGTATAAGAACCCACACAGTGGAGTACAGTCTTCTCATTAGCAACAGTTGGTTGAATTTGCCAATGGTGTAAAATCAAATTCTTTTCTTGCACATCAACCCATTCTGAAAAATAATCTACTCCGAGTTTGCTTACTTTAAGCCTGTATTGCATCTTATCCTCATGAAGAGAATCTTCACATGGAAAATAAGAAAATTTGCCTTCGCACAATAGAGTTGTTTTATTGGTCAGAGACACCGGATTTCTTTTTTCAATCTCCCAGGGGTATCCTTGAAGATGTTCATCTATTTGAGCCCGGAAGGTAACTGTCTTTAGCTCTTTATTTTTTTGAGGAAATAAATTCAATTCATGTGAGGCCAATACTACGGAACCAAACAACTGCGATTCTGTCATTGCCGTCACCCCGGGTGGAAGATCATAAGCTGAGACCTGATCATTTCTCCTTGAGCTACTGCCTTGATTTGCGCTATAACCCAATCCCCTTCGCGCAAACACATTCCATAGTCGAGTGGCGTTTGACGCTCCATAAAGAATGCTATCGGCTTGCAATATCGCATTGCGAGCATCGACAAAACCCGGAGAGCATACTTGTAGTTTCAGTCCCATCATAATCAGTTGCATGGCACGTATATTGCCTTTGACAGAAGAACTTAAATAGACATTGGGTTCAAAACCATATTGTCCGATAAGAGCCCAATTCAGATCCCATAACATGCTGCACCAAATATACCCTATACCATGAGGTTGAGAATAATTGCGGTAGTCAAGGAGCTGGTCATATGTTGCAGGATTGGCGCTCAAGCTTACGCTGTAGGGATAGGGGCGAATTCCATGATCCCCTGTAGCTTGGGTCATCGTCCAGTTGCCCACACCACGATTTTGATAAGCATAGTCAGTTGGTTTCATCGTCATCCAAAGTCCAAAAAAATCACTCCATCCTTCGCTGCCACTTTCTGCATTAAACAAACAGCTCACATTGCTTGGACCACCTGTAAGTCGAAATGAAATTCCATGCCCATATTCATGACAAACTATTGCAGACTCAAAACATCCATCTCTCTCTACCGGCGTCGCTAGAATTCTTGGATTAATTTTTATCTGCACTCCGGATTGAATAGCTAGTTTTATTCTCTCACAATCTGATTTTGAAATCATCACTACTGGGATGTTCGCAGAAGATTTGAATCCACCAATAACTACAGGATCTGTATAAAAGTTATTGCAAATTACTACCGCAATAGCATTTGCAGCTTGTGCTCTTGCAACTTTGGCTGAAGCAGAACAAACCCCTTGATCTATAAGAACAATTTTACCCGACACTTGAGCGGCATTCACCAGAGGGTTACAAGCATAAGTTGGATCCGAACTGCCGTCGTCCGCCAACACGAGTGTCGATGAAATTGCTGTACTTATATCCGGAGAAAATCCTGCTCGTACATAAGAAATTTTTCCTGCAATATTGCTTGGACTCAAAATGTCAATATCATCAAACACAACTTGATCCCAAAGATACATCTGCATCCTAGGAGAAATTCCATCAGAACCTACAGCAATATTGGCATTGTTTCTTGCATTGCTTACATCATCCATTGCCTCTGCAATAAAATAATCGGAGCCCTGCCCTCCCCTTGCAAAATTATAGTTTTGAAAATTTCCTGCCAGCTCATCAAATCCATATTGATAACTTACATCATGCATCAAGTTTGACCAATAAAACATGTTTGTGATAGCAGCATCAATGTTAAAAATTGGACTTGATGTTGGAGAAAACGGAAAATCAAAATTCATTGAACTTCCCGCATCTGCACGTGAATTATTTCCAAGATTGGGAATGTTATCTCCATTAAAATCTTCATAGGCATCAACATTATTTCCTTTGGTCAAAGTATAGGCATTGAGGCCGTCATCATGCCATCCTAGAGGGCTTGCATTGGGAGCCTTTGTTGATGGATCCGTCACAACTGTTCTACTTCCTTGATCCGGATCTTGTATAGCTTGTGCAAATACAGTGTATTTCGGTGCAGGAGGAAGTCCTTGATGATTGTTTTTTACAAAAAATGTTTGCTTTATTTTACCGGATTTCACTCCAAAATCACAGGAGATATGATCACTCCATTCTGATAGCAATTCATTATTTTCAAGGTTATATAAAAATGACTTTCTTTCGTTTTTTTCTTCAATATCAAATTGAATTGCAGGCACAAGTTGCTGCTCAGATTCTTTAAAAAAAAGAAATTCTGCCTTGAGCAAAACAACTTGATTCTCTCTTAGTGATGGATCAGTTTCGGCCCTTTTCTTTACATAAAGTTTTTGGAACAATTCATTTTTAACACTGGAATTTTGAGCCGGTAACTTAGCATATTGTTTTTTTAACTGTGCAACAGTGATCGGTGATGCACTGTGGTAAATCAATTTGAAATGATCATTGTAATGACAACTAAAAACGGCAGGAAAAACTTTGACCTCGCGATACTTTTGCTCAAAATAAACATGCCAAATCGAAGCTGCTCGATCATAATAGAATGAGCTGCAATTGATCTGATGGATCTCTTCTTTGAATTCAGGAAAATCCCTTTGAAGGAATTGAGACCAGCTTTCATTTTTCTGTGCAACAATGCCAAATGAGAATAAAGTAAAGATCAAATACAGGCTCAACTGTTTCATGCAAGTAGTTTCTTACTGCAAATATAAACAATAAATTAAATATATAAAATATTATAATATATAATAATCAAATTACAAATAAAATCTTTTAATAACCTATATATCTATAGTTTAAATATTAAATAATAATTTAATATAAATAAGCTAAAATCCCAATATCGAACGATTGGTTTCAATTCTCCTTTGATGTCAATTGGATCTGACAATATTTTATGGTTCTGCCTATGGCCAAATGTTTAAGCTCATAATAGGTTTTAAACTCAAGATCAGGATGATCTAAAGAATTGGAAGAATAAATATCATGATTGTGCTTCAATAAACTGTAATCCGATCTTGCAGTACATGTTTCCAAGGTAAAGTCGAATAATACAGGGTCATCAGTTTTTAAATGAATAATACTTCCCTGTTTCAAAATTTTCTTATATTGATCCAAATAAAAATTAGAACTGAGTCTTCTTTCAGATCTGCTGTTTTTGAGAAATGGATCTGCAAAAGTGATCCAGAGTTCTTCTACTTCGTCAGTCTCAAAAAAACAGGCTATTTGTTCTATTCTTGTGCGCAAAAAAGCAACATTCTTTAATCCAAAATCAATTGCAGCTTTTGCCCCTGCCCAAATTCTAGCGCCTTTGATGTCAACGCCTATAACATTTTTTTCGGGATGTCTTTGTGCCAACTGAATGGTATAATCTCCTCTTCCGCAGGCCAACTCAAGGGTAATAGGATGATTATTCTCAAAAAAATCTTTGGCCCACCGACCCTTCAATTGAATTTCTTCAAACTGATTTTTCATCAACTTTGGTTTGCTAAAATTAGGATTCTCCAAGACATTGGAAAAAAGTCCGTTATCAGCAAATTTTTCCAGTTTATTTCGTTTTGACATCTTATAAATTTTGCTCCAAAAATTTTACAAAATCAGGATGATTGGGCAGCTCTTCGGTATTCTTGAGGTCAATAAAACTGAAGCGTTTGGGATCAGAAAGAAGACTCTTAAGCCCCATCAATTCTTGAGGAGTACACTGTAGCCCTCCTGCAGTGGCAAGAATATGAACAGGGCTTATTACATTTCCTATATATTCGTAAGTTGAAAAATCATATCGCAACTCAAAAGGCAATAATAGAGCAGGAAATCTTTGTCTTATCAGATTTCTCAAATCATAGATCGGGTTTTGGATCACAACGGTTCTGGCCGGAGTTATAGTACCCAAGTATGCTGCAACAGTACCTGCCAAACCAATGCCATAGATGTGCAAGCTGTCTTCTCTTATTTTCGATTTAAGAAAGGCTGCAGCCAAGGTTGCATCCTCATAAAGAGCTATTTCAGAACAATTGCCTCGAGATCTTCCAAAGCCACGATATTCCGGCATGAAAACATCAAATCCTGCAGCTGTAAAAGCAGATGAGTACTCTAGCCAATCATTGAGATTGCCCTGCACATCATGAAGAAATAATATGATTCCTTTTTTGAGCTTGTTCGTCCTAAAATATTGGCAAATAATTTCTTCTTTATTCGGGTGTTTGAGAATGACTTGCTCACAATCGGAAGAACACAAATACCGTTTGTTTTGAGACAGTATAGTAGGACTAAAAATGACCTGATTAAGAAAGATGTAAATAAAAAAAATCCCCAGTAAATAAAGCAATAAAACGGAGGAGAGTAAGATCAATATTCTTTTGAGGCTCAGGTTCATTGTTGCAAATATCGTGAGAAACTTGCAAGCTAGTACAGAATGAGCTTAATTAATCGCAAAATACTGTCAAACTATTGGTCCTATCCTCAAGCCGGATCTCTTAGGTCTATAGAAATTTCCAAACAGGACCTTTGAACATGATACAGAAGGTGTATTAGTAGAAAACACATTTGTCTAAGGGTTTTTCATCTTCCTAGCCTTCTCAAAAGAAATTTATAAATTGGCTTCTTAGTCATTTTGATATCGATCTTATTGAGCCGAATTTCGCACAGTTGCTATTATTAAAACTAAGGTACAGATTTCATAAAAATAAAAAGCGCCGGCCAAATTTATCATTTATACCGACGCCCTTGCTTGTTTATCTATATGTCTTTATTTTACTCTAACCAAATTGGTGTAAAGCTCGGAAGTATCAATCACCTGCTCAAAGGGTTCATCAATCAAAATGTCTGCAAGCTCAGTAGTATCAATCACTTGCTCATTTCCTGATTTTGTAGCTTGTTTCTCTCCTTTCTTCGTAACCACTTCCTCTTTTAATTCGATTTCTTCTACAGACTTTTCCTCAGAAGCTTTTGTCACCACAAGAATTTCCTCTTCTTGTTTTACTTCTTTTTGTTTTTTTACAATGTTAGATTTTTTAGATGGCTTGGTTTTACTTTGTTTTTTCTGTGTATTGGCACTAAGCTCTTGAGAAGCCGAGGTTTTTTTTACCTGAGCTTTGAATGCACAAGAATTAAGGGATAAACAAAGTATGGCAACTGCTACTAAACTGAATAAATAAACAAGCTTTTTCATGACAATTAATTTTTAATTTGATTCCAATTTTGAAGATTTATCATCTTCGTCTTTAATCATTAGATGTCACGAAAAGTAAATGGTTAATGGACCATTCGTTAAAATATCCTTAAAGTCTGAAACGGTTCATTGATTCGAAACCAAAAAGCCTAAATAGGACTCTATTCTATTGGTTACCAACCCAATACATATGCAAAAATAAGTGGAGCCACAATGGTGGCATCGGATTCTACGATGAACTTTGGAGTATTGATGTCCAATTTTCCCCAGGTGATTTTTTCATTAGGAACCGCGCCTGAATAGGAACCGTACGAAGTAGTACTGTCTGAAATCTGACAAAAGTATCCCCAAAACGGTACATCATGCCACTCCAAATCTTGATACATCATGGGCACAACACAGATTGGAAAATCTCCTGCTATTCCTCCTCCGATCTGAAAAAATCCAACTCCTTTGCCCCCTGAATTTTGTCTATACCACTCCGACAGATAGACCATATATTCTATTCCGCTCTTCATGGTAGAGGCCTTGATTTCATTTTTGATTACATAGGATGCAAAAATATTGGCCATCGTAGAGTCTTCCCATCCACCTACAATGATAGGCAGATTGCGTTCTGCTGCAGCAATCATCCAAGAATTTTTTGGATCGATTTCATAGTATTGCTTGAGCACACCGCTTGTTATCATTTTGTACATATACTCATGAGGAAAAAATCGCTCTGATTTTTGATCTGCTTCTTTCCATATTTCAACAATATGAGACTGCAATCTTCTGAAGGCTTCTTCTTCGGGAATACAAGTATCGGTCACACGATTGAGACCCTGCTCCAGTAGCTCCCACTCTTGTTGAGGAGTGAGGTCTCTGTAGTTTGGAATTCTTTTGTAATGACTATGAGCCACCAGATTCATTAGATCTTCTTCCAAATTTGCTCCTGTGCAAGAAATGATATCCACTTTGCCCTGTCTTATCATTTCGGCTAAAGAAACACCCAGCTCTGCTGTACTCATTGCACCTGCAAGAGTCACCATCATTTTTCCACCTTCCAACAAATGTTGTTCGTATCCTTTGGCAGCATCCACTAAGGCTGCAGCGTTAAAATGTCTGTAATGATGGGTGATAAATTGGGATATAGGACCTTTGTTCATTAGAATAAAAATATTGAATGAATTAAAAATTTTCTTTTTCGAAATAATAAGCCAACATTTTATAATAAAGTTTGGCTGCTAAAAAATCCGGGGCCGGATTATTGGGATTGGGAGCCAATTCTACAATATCAAATCCAACTACCGTTTTTCTTTTAAACACCATTCTTAAAAACTGCAATACTTGGTACCACTGCATTCCACCGGGTTCCGGAGTTCCTGTACTTGGCATCAATGAAGAATCAAATACATCCAAATCTAAGGTAATGTAAACCTGATCTGTCATTTTCTTGAGACATTCCTCCATCCAATAATCTTGATCCATGATCTCATGTGCAAAATAAACTTTTTCTCGTTGCAGATATTGCCTTTCTGAAATATCCATACTTCTAATTCCTACTTGAAAAAGTTGACTTGAACGTTGAGCCTCAGCTACAGCACAGGCGTGATTGTATTTTGTACCGTGATATTCTTGTCTTAAATCTGTGTGAGCGTCCAATTGCAATACAGAAAGATTGGGATAAGATTCTGCATAAGCGCGCAAAACTCCAATACTCACGGAATGTTCTCCACCAAAAAAGGTCAACAACTTTTTAGTCTGCAGAAGTTCTTTTGTTCTTTTGTAAGTTCGCGCAACCATCTCTTCCGGACTGACATTTTCTACGTCAACAGCCGGGGCCATATAAACGCCATGCACATAAGGCTCAGAGTTTGTTTCTATATCAAATAGTTCCATATTTTCGGAAGCAAATCGAAAGGCTTCAAAGCCTTTATCTGCGCCCTTTCCCCATGTGGATGTGCCATCATAAGGAATGGAAGTTAGTATCACTTTTGAATCTGTTTCTCCTGCATATTGAGCCGGAATTCCGGCATAAGTATTTGTTTCAGGTATCATGAAAAATAATTAATGATCAATGCTTAAATAATGGACTTTTCATTTGTAAAAATCAATCCTATTTGTAACCTAAAATATTGAGCATATCCTTAGAACTTTGCTCTTCACTGTAAATCCAGTCTACCAAATTTCCATTTTCATCTCGATCTACCAAAATATGCTTGGGAGATGGAATTAAACAATGCTTAATTCCTCCATAACCCGACAAAGCATCTTGATAAGCTCCCGTATGAAAAAATCCTAAATAAAGAGGCTCCTTGTCATTGCGATCATAAGCCGGCAAAAACAATTGTTGATTTTGTGCTTCTTTATTATAGAAATCAGAATTATCACAACTTAATCCACCAATATTTATTCTTCTGTATTCGTTATTCCATTTATTGATTGGCAACAAAATAAATCTCTCTGCTATTCCCCAACTGTCCGGCAAGGTATTCATCAAAGAATTGTCTACCATATACCATAGCTCGGAATCATTTTGTTGTTTTTGTTCTAAAACCGAAAAAATTGTAGCTCCGCTTTCTCCCACAGTATATTTTCCAAATTCGGTGTAAATATCAGGTTCAGGAATTCCATCTTCATCACAGGCATCTTTGATCATCTTTACAATCTGCTGGATCATATATTTGTAATCATACTCGAAGCCCAAAGAGTTTCGGATTGGCATTCCGCCGCCTATATTAATCGCAGAGAGAGATGGAAAATGTTTTTTTAGTTCAATGTAGGTTTTAATTCCACGCTTAAGTTCTCCCCAATAATAAACTGTATCTTTTATTCCTGTATCTACAAAAAAATGCAACATATACAGTTCAAACTTCTTATTCTTCCTCAGTTTTTCTCTACAAAAATCCACCACTTCTGAGGAACGAATTCCCAATCTTGAGGTATAAAATTCAAAAGCCGGTTCTTCTTCTGTAGCAACTCGAATTCCGATTTTACATTTCTTATGAAACAACTCCTCATATGCATCGAACTCAAACTTATTGTCACAAACAGGAATCACATTTTTGAATCCCGAATTTATAAGGTTGGCAATATTTTGGAGATACTGTTTGGTCTTAAATCCATTGTTGACTATAATGTGATCTTTATCAATTCTTCCGTTTTTATATAAATTCAATATTAAATCTATATCAAAAGCTGATGAAGTTTCTATCTGGACATCATGCTGCAATACCTCTTCTAAAACATAAGAGAAGTGACAACATTTTGTGCAATAACAATAATAATATTTGCCTTTATAAGATTCGGCCTTTATGGATTTATTGAATTGATTTTTAGCTTTTTTGATTTGATCGCCTATTTTGGGTAAGTAGGTCATTTTGAAAGGTGTACCGTATTTCTCAATTAACGGCATCAACGGAATCCCGTTGAACACAAGTTCATCTTTCTCCAAATCAAATCCGTCCTGAGGAAAATAATAGGTTTGATCTATTAGGTCAAAGTATCGATTTACCATTTTCTATGTTGAGTTCCAATTTTTTTTAAATAAACATCCACCTAAGACATCCAATTATTGACACTAAACTTACAGCCTATCTTTGTTTTTCTTGTTGCTAAAATTGATTTTACGTTAGCTAAAAAACCGAGACTACCGTCAGTTTCTTCAAACTATTTTATGGCTTTGCTTCGTCAAGAATGAGATGTAAAAATAGAACATGAAAACAAATTAAAATCAAAAAGTTTAATTTTTAATAAAATTTTAAACTATTGATTTCCAATAGTTTACTAACTGAATCATCAAAATATGGAGCTTATGCTGTAAAAACAAGCTAAAACGTGAGCCAAATGGTAAAAAAAAGGCCATAGAAAAACATCCATGACCTCCTTTATCGAATTGTTCATGTTTAATCAATCAGTATCATCTTGCTCTTATAAGTCTGCCCGTTCTGCGAAAGTTGAACAAGGTAAACGCCTGTTCCTGCTAACTCATCACGCTTTATTATCCATTCATTCCTACCTTCTAAACATTGTCTAGATTTTGAATAAACTTGTTTGCCAGATACATCGAATATTTGTAGATCGACCATTGAAGAATGCTCGCAGTAAAAATGCAAACTTGCGCTGACCTTCCAAGGATTAGGTTCAACACAAAGTGGAGTTCGCTCTCCTGATTCTGAAACCAATCGAGCCCAAAATTCAATTTTACTTTGGTCGCCACTACCCTTTTCAAATGCAACAGCAGGAGTAATTTCAGAATTTAATTTTATCGCATTGCTCAATAAGCCGGGTTTTTTAGTCTGAATGAGTATGCTGAATAAAGTCGTATTCGAGTTCAAATTTCCATTCCATGCCACAGGCAATTTCCCTTTCTGTTTTTGATGCAGGCTATAGAATTCTTCACCAAATATTGAAGATGTATTCACAACTTGAATTAATTCTACTTGAGTTGGATCTAAATTGAGAGTAAACTGAAAGGCATCAAATTGATCTCCATTCTCAATGGTGATAGGAATTTCTATTCTTTGATCTTGAAGCAATTGCAAATCTGTAAAATGAATTTGCAAAGGCTTGCTTGATCTCGTCTCGATTTGATCTTTATTAAAATGGACTTTTGCATTAAAGTTGAGATCTCCAAGCTTGACAGCAACGAAATCCATCTTGAGGTCAGAAGATAACTGATTTATCCTGTAGGTCTCTTGCCAATTTTCATATAAACAATTATTTACTGATTGGAATTGATAACTTGCATCTAAAAATCTCCAACTTTTGGCATGTTCAAATTTTGTATCTATCCCAAGAATTAATTTTCTAATATCTGCAATATCTTTTGTTGTAACAGATTTGCTCAAATTCACGTCTGCTGCTATATATTGAAATGGATTATTAAATTCTTGAAGTCCCAAAAGATGTTTTTGGATCATCACAATATCTGCAGTACTTACACCATTCAACATATCATCAGACTTCACAGGTTCTATCAGTCCGTTAAATTGAGCTTGTTTTTTTCCCATTCGGTATTCCCCATTGACATCACTGCTATACTCTTCTATAGTCGAACCTTTAAGAAATATTTGAACATCTTGCAAGGCCTCACTTTTGGATGACTTAATGATTCCATAAATTTCATGTGCAAAATTTTGGGGACAAACAGTATCCATATTATTGTCTTGCACTATGACAAAGGTTTTGCAAAAATCAGTATTACCAAATTGATCACGCACATACATATTTACTTCTCGTCTGCCTATGCTATCACAATTATAAACTCTTACAGTATCATTAAAATTAGTAGAAAATGCAAAGCTCAAACTTGATCCACAATTGGTGTCGGAAGACAAATTAAGATCTCGAGCATACAATGTGTCCACTTCTACATCTTTTATTCCATCACCATTAGTATCAATTGCAACAAGAGATAGAGCCAAACCTGAATAACAATATGCCGTAGGTGGTTTGCAATTTCTAATTTCCAATCCATGTGTACAATTGGCGTAATTTCCACATCGGTCCTCTATGGTTACATGCATCAAATGCACGCCGACAGGTAAGGTGGCAGAAAAAATATCTTTTCCTATTCCATCTTGTATAACATCTATACTGCCATTTGAAAACAAATCTACACGGTATTGATAATACAATTCATCACTTGCTATGCAATCGTCTGTAGCCGGATAAGGAAGGTTTACTAACAATGGTGGACAATTGGGTTGAAAATTGCAAAAGCTTGTATCTCTGCATGGATTTACGAGCTGCGGTGGAGTTTTATTGATAAGCTTGATGATCTGAGTATCACGCAAAATAATCATATTTCCTTGATCATCCATGGAACACCAGTCAAGCACGCTCCAGCATCTAAAAATTTTGGAACAGGCTTCTTCTCCCGGCGAAGGCTGATAAAACTTGTCATCATAAGAAATTCCTATCAATCGACATTCGTTGTCCAAAACAATGGGTTGCTTGATCAAACTGTCTTCCAATAGCTCAGGAATTAAAGAGACGGGATCACAGCTTAATGTATCAAAATCCAATGGCCATACAACATCTAAAGAAGACAAGATATTAAATTGAACAACGTGAATTGTTTGTTTACAAGTATCTGTATTTCCTGCAAAATCCCGTGCAATAAATGTTCTTGTAATGATGCCTTGTTGACAATTGTTTAGCTTGGAATCAACTGTTTCGATTACAGTATCCAAACAAACATCTTCTGCATATCCATCTACTGCCGGTCCATAAAAAACGGGATGATAACTCGGATCTATTACTATAGGTTTTCTTGCTGTTGATCCATCCACCACTTCACCAAAGCTTGTTGCCAAATGCTCTAAATCAAAATCAAAACTGCAGTCAATTTGAATATCAGGAGGACATACAATCAATGGAAAAGCTTTATCTTGTACTTCGACAATTGTCATACACACAGAAGTATTTCCAGACAAATCTGTAACTCTCAATGCAATCATAATTTCTTTTCCTGCATCTGCACAACAAAATCGAATCGATGGTCCCCAGTCATCTTCACCCACAGTTTCACATGAATTCAGATCCATTCTACGAACAGCTAACTCAACGTCACCACAAGAATCATACGATCCATCATCCACAGCAGTCGCAGATAACAATGCCTGGCCACTCTGAGGAATGGATACAATCACAGACTTCTCGCAGATTGCAACAGGTGCAGACAAATCTCTCACAGTAGCAATCACTGTATCTGCCGTAAGTCTGTAACATTGATCATAAGCTCTATAAATAATTGTATCTCGACCAACCGGCAGCTTTACCTGTCCACCATTTTGATTGATCAAAACACCTTTTGGATAAATTACATCTATACGAACAATGTTATGACATGCATCCACAACATCAATAGACGGCAATGTATGAATAGCATAACATTCATGAGATCCAACACTAAGTTCAAAATCAAGAATCGGATTGATAATTTGAGGACCCGAGGTATCCAAAATATAAATCCACTGAGGCATAGTACGTTCTACTCGAGTATTGCAATGAAATTCAATCACTCTCCATGTTCGCAATATTTTTCGGATACATGAAACTTCTCCCAAATCCTCATCAAGATAATCTACATTGACATAACAATGAGGATTGTTAGGGTACAAGCTGTCTCCAAAATACAAAGGCACTCCGGTAACAAATGGGCTTGGGAATCCATTATCATCCGTCAAAACAATATCACTGCACAAAAAAGTATCATTGGATGGATATACCACAGAATCAATCAAAAATCGTTCGATTAAAATAGTTTGAGTACAGGTATCACTTACATTTCCCAAAGAATCTTCTGCCACCCACTTTCTCGTTACTATTTTGATATAATCATCATCACAATCCAAAGGAGTTAATACTTCATCCAATAATCTCAAATGTGCATTTGTACAATTGTCAGCCACCTGAGGAACAATAACTTGATCCGAAAAAAATTGCTGACAACTCACTGTGTCCTCTAAGCATAAAATAACTGGCGAAAATTTATCCTCGACAAAAATGGTCGACCAACAACTATTCCCACTTATAGAATCATAAACAGTTGCCTTGATGCTTTTTCCAAGATAATCCTTAGTTATAGGATTAGGAACCGGAGCTCCATAGTAAGATAAATCTAACCTTAAATGAGCACAACATAGAGACTTGTCTGCAAGTACAGCATCGACCGTAATCGTATCTTGACAAAATTCATTTAATGAAAGATAAATATTCTGACAAGAAATAGAAAAAATCTTAGTCAACGGATCTTTGGTTGTTGAAAACCTATAATTCTTTGAATGAAATACACTTGCAAAAACTGCAATTGAAATAGATATAAATACAACTATTCCTCCTAAAGTTTGGAACTGAGATTTAGAATTGAATTGGATCATCGGAGCAGAATTTTAAAATAAAATTTGCCTTATCCGATTGTGCTAAGAGAAGGGTCTGGAATGCGTTGCAAAATTGCAAAACAAATTGATAAATTTTCATTTATATATTATATATTTTATTAATATATAATAATTAATTTAATTCGATATGTGTAATATATTGATTTTAAAATAGTTATACAAGTATAACAATCCTTCCAATAGCTCAAAAAAAATTCCACTGCTGGAGATTGTTCAACATATTCTTTAGTCCAATTCTGAAATTCTTGGTTCATTAGGTAAAAATCCAAGCTAAAAAGAAAGATAGAAAATTGAGGAATTGCAAAAAAATTCTTCATTTCTTTGGCATAACAAGGCGTAATGAATTGAGTGAATCAAAATAAAAAGTGCCAATAAAGAAATGCGGAGCATCAATACATTAAGCTTGAAGCCTAAAAAAAAAAGCCCCTGCAATAAAATCACAGGGGCAAAAAACGAAACCGATTACTACACAATATCTTTCGTCAAGGATGAAACCTTAGTCGATTAGAATCATCCTTCTTGATATCTTCTCATTTGAAGTTTGGATATGATAATAGTAAATACCTTTGGTCAAAAGTTCTTTCTTAGATATTTCTATTTCATGATATCCTCTATGATAATATTGCTTTCTCTGAACTATTCTTCTTCCTGCTAGATCTGTAATGCTCAAAATAACTTCAGCATCTTTTTGAATTTGGAAAGGAATAATTGTACTGTTGGTAAATGGATTTGGCAAGTTTTGATATACAACCAAACTGTTTACAATATTTGAAATTTGATCTCTAACCTCCAAATTGATATTGGCTATATCCGAATTGCTCAAGTAGAGTTCCGGAATCAATACATTATTTCTTAACGAAACAATTTCTGATAACTGAGCATCTTTTAGAAGATCAAAGCTTATAGACAATCCTGCTTGAGCGTTGCCACTCTTTGGTTGAATTGCATCCCAAGAAACCAAAATCAAACCCTCATTGATTCTATCCAAATTAACATGTTCTGCTTGGATCAAATTATTTGGATCAAATTCTAGCTTGATATTGGAAGCCAATAACGGATCCAGTTCAAGAGCAAATTGCGACCCCTCTACACCAAGCTCAGTAGGCAATGAAATTACCACTTTCGCTTGACTTCCTTTCGCCCAAGTTTGCTCTGCCAATACAATAGGAATTGTGCGATTTGATCTGAACGAATTTATTCCTCCTTGAATACCGTTTGGCTTATTGGAATCATCAATATCACCAATTTTAATTCCGATAAATTGAGAGAAATAATTCTTGTTCAAAACAGGAATATCAATGGCTTCTTCAAATTCTTCATCCAATGGATATTCAGGATCTTGGAACATATAATTCTGGTTCAAGAATCTCCAAGATTCATTTTTACTGAATCGATCAATTCTACCCAAAATCAACTTTCTGATTTCAGTGATATCTGCAGTAGTGATTGATTTGCTCTTATTTACATCTGCTGCAATGTACTGCTTTGGATCATCGAAATATTTAACCCCAAGGATATGTTTTTGAATCTGAATTATATCATAAGTTGTCACACCATTGAGTGGATCAACATCATGCTTAGGTTTAATCTGATAAGATCCACCCAAAGGCATATTCAAAAATCCATAAAGGCCTGTTTCATCTGTCAGTGTTTTCTGAGAACTGCCTTGAGTCAGATCTACTTCTACATCTCGCATAGAAACTTCTTTTCTGGTTTGAATAAGTCCTTTGATACTTGCTAAGAACGAAGTCTGTGGACATATAGAATCCTGATCAACAGCTTGGAACAAAGTTTGACAAGAATCAATATTTCCTGCTTCATCTTTAAAATAAACTGTAACCGGAGCTGTGTACTCACCGAATCTTATACTATCACAACAGATGGTGAATAAAGTATCATTAAAATTACTCACATCAAATGATGCCATAATAGAAATAGAATCCGAGCAGTTATCCGATATGTGACGAATAAAATCACGAGCATTATAATCTGCACATCCATTATCCAAAATTGGCTTCACAACCTTTCTGCAGGTAACATCCGGTAATATCGTATCGCTTACAGTGATTCGAATGGTTCTAGTCACTTGATTACAACAAGCATCTTCTGCAAAGAAAGTAACTACAGTAGTACCAACAGGATAGTACCCTGAAATATTCTTCAGTGAATCTACTCCATATGGTGAGTCATTTGTAATCACCACCAAATTGGAGTCACAGTCTCCCGATCTTGCTACCATAAACAAATAGTTATTACAAGCTGTATCGGATGCAAATAAAGTTGTGTCTTTTATTCCTTCGATTGTTGGTGGTTGATTATCATTTCTAATAATTAACTGTACAAAATTGAAGCTTCTATTAGAACAGCTATCAAACACATTCCATGTACGATCAATTTCACATCGGCGACGAATCTTACATTGATTTGTATCTGCATAAGTGATCCTAAGTTTTGCACAACTTACATTTCCTCCTAACACCGGTACACCTAATGTGGAAGGATCTATATCATCACACTCTTGAACTGTAACCGGAGACTGCGGCCAAATGATATCGATGCTATCCACCGGATTAGGATTGTTGATGGTTATGATTTGTGTACAACTTCTTGAATTACCTGATGCATCCGTTGCCGTAAATATTCTGGTAATACTACCAATACCACAAATATTTTGATTTCTAATCGCAGTATCTTTTACCATTACCCCTGGACAATTGTCAGTAGCTTGAGCATTGCCGAATTGAGATAAATCATTCGTATTTACACTACAAGGAACTGTGGTATCTCTAGGACAAGTTATGCTTGGTGGAATACTCTCTATTACAGTAACCTTTGTAGTACACCTTGATACATTATTACAACTATCGGTGGCAGTAAATACTACATTGGTCATTCCGACAGGGAAGAAATTACTTGATGGATTCCTTGTGAACTGGACATTGCCATTACATGCTGTTAGTATTCTAGGATTTGCTAAGTTAACCGTTGCACCACAAGCATTTGGATCTGCATTAACGATTGTATCATTAGGACACTGAATAGATGGCGGTGTCTGATTTTTTGTAATGATATACTGTGTAAATCTAAATACCTGAGAAGCGCTGCAATCATTTCTTGCCGTCCATGTTCTTCTTATAGTTCTACATTCTCCACCGTTCGCCAATGAATCTGTAAAGCTAAATCTAATCAACCCACAATAATCCTTCCTCAAACTCGGTGTTCCTGTAAATTGAGGCGCAGTAGTTGGAGTACAGGTATAAGAAGTAAATGAATCTCTTGGCCAAATGATATCTGCCGGATCAAGATTGACATCTCTTATGATAACTTGAACACCCGTCAGAACAGTATCTATTGTTGGCCTGCAACGTACACGAACACTCCATGTTCTGTTGACCTGATAACAAATCTCAGGATTTACTCTTACAGTATCATCTCTATAAGAAAATGATAATGAGTCACAAGCCTGACAGTTAATTCTAGGATAACCATTTAATGAATCCGGAAGGAAAGGTTTTCTACAATCGGTAACAGTTAGATTTGGAGGCAAAATAAGTTTTGGCCCATTAGGGTACAAAATTTTGAGAACCTGCCTAAACTGATACTGTTGTCTTGAAGCTCCTGATGTGCAGTTATTGCTAACCAACCACAATCGCTGTACAATTCTACATGTATCATTACTTGACAGAACTTGATCATTGAATGAAATTGTAGCATAGCCACAAAAATCTTTCAACAACCTTGGCACATTACCAATAATTGAAGTATCGATTTTTCCACCACAATTGGTTACTACAACAGAGTCCGAAGGCCATCTTATATCTTGAGGTCTGATATCGATTCTGACCGTGATTTTTTGAATTGCAGTAAATGTTCCTACAACATCCGGCGGACAATTGTAAACTGATCTCCAGATTCTGTAAACTACGTAACAAGTGTTTGCTTGTCCTGTAACTACAGAATCTCTATAAGTGTGATTGACTATATCACAAGGGCAATTGGTTGTTGGATATCCATTAAGAGAATCCGGCAAAAGTGGTTTCTTGCAATCAGTTACTAAGATGTCATCAGGAACTTTATACTTAACTCCTGTAAAATTAATAATCTTGAGTACCTGTCTAAAATGATAGGTCTGACTTGCAACACATTTACTAAATACAGTCCAATTTCTTTCTACAATAGTACAACTTGGCTCTGTAGAGATAATTCTATCTGTAAATCTAACCATCACTTGACCATTATAAGTACAGAATCGAGGAGTGTGACCAATTGTAGCTGTGTCATATCTACCAACACAATTATCCACCACCACACTATCTGAAGGCCAAGTGATATCTGATTCTTTCAAATCTGTTGTTACAAAAATTTTCTGAACTCTGGTAATAGCCCATTCTCCTTCATTTGGACAATCAAAAATAACTTGCCATGTTCTATGGATTACAAAACAATATCCCGGAACACCTGTGGCTATACTATCAGAATGGGAAATCCTGTTGAAAGTACAAATGCAATTTCCATGTGTAGGCCTTGAGTTGATAACATCCGGCTCAAAATTATCTCTGCAATCTGAGAAATGTAAATCAGGAGGGAATTTCGCACAAGAACATACACTGGTATTATTATTGGATTGAATATCAATATAAGATGTACAACAATCTTGCTGTCCATTTGTCGCCGTAACACAAAGGGTAATCTCTCTTCTGCCTATGCTATCACAGTCATAGGTTATAGATTTTACTGTTGTATCGGTACCGAATGAATAAGTAATAGGATACTTACAAGGGTGATATGATCCATGATCAAAGTCCTTTGCCCAAATGGTTACCATCTCTGCATCGATTCTTCCATCATTGTTCAGATCCATCGGAACCAAATTGGCAGATAATCCATATTTACAATAAGCTACAGGTTTTTTCAAATTGATAATTGAAAATGGTCTTTCGCATACTTCCCTATTGCCACAGAGATCTTCAAAACTGTATTTAATTCTATGATCTCCTAACGGATAATAACCACTTGCATCTATACTTCCTCCTACTCCATGTTTAATACTGTCTATAATACCGTCACTATTGTAATCAATACTAAATTCCCAAATCAATTGATCTGCCGGTGTACAGTCGTCCACAGCAGTGGAGCCAAGAGTCACATAACCGCCGAAACATGCAGTATCTTGAACAAAAAATTTCTTATCTTCACATCCACTTGTAATGGTTGGTTTCTCCAAATTATTCACTTTGATCACCTGAGTATGTTGCCATATCACAGGAGAACCATTGTTATCAAGTCGACACCAATTAATCACTTTCCATGTTCTGATCAACTTATAACAAGCATCAGAACCATTGACAAATCTAAACAATTGGTCCTTGTGACTAACTCCAACAAGATCACAAAAGTCTTCTACAAAGATTGGATTTCCTAATGTGTCCGGCAAACTGTTTGGATCTAATGCATTGCTCGCACAGGTAGTTGTATCAAAGTCCTTTGGCCAATAAATATCTGCTTCAGTAAAAGGATGTTCATTGATTATACTGATTCTTTGAACACAGACAGCCTTATCACTTGCCGTTTCTGCAATAAAGATCCTATCAATATATCCTTCTCTACATTGATTAATATCAAAGCTATCTACTTCTCTCAAGGTTACTGCACAATTGGCAGAAACCTTTGCTTCTCCAAATTCTGACAAATCATTGCGATCAAAATGTCGATCACAAGAAATCGTAATGTCATGAGGACAATAAATATATGGTATGGTTTTATCTTGAACTTCAACATTAACCATACAAGTATTCTCATTTCCATGTTGATCTGTAACCTTGAATATAACTACTACATTGCTTCCAATATCAGCACAACAAAATCCAACTGAATCTGCAAATACAGTAGAATTCAAATTACACTTAACACCATTGTCCATTCTTCGCACCTTGAAATCTTTGATATGACAGTCATCATAAGAACCATCATCAAAAACATGTGCAGGTACCCAAGCTTCTCCAAAACGATCTAAGGCCACAGTGGTCTCTCTATCACACAAAGCAACCGGAGGTGTTTTATCAGACACGAATACCCTGAACTCGCATGAGTCTACATTTAAGCAAACATCATAAGCTCTTACTTTCAATACATTTTCTCCAACCGGCAATCGAACTGCTCCACCTTTGAAATCATGTATAAATCCTCCAGGGTAAACCAAATCAACTACCACAGCACTACCACAACTATCAAATGTTTGAATTTCCGGAATATTTACCAATGCAGTACATGTATAGGCACCCTCTGTTGTTGCATTAATATCATAAGGGCACATAATAGTTGGGGCTTGATTATCTATTATTTCAATATACTGTAGATAAACTCTTTTGTTGATTGCACTACAGGTCCATGTCAAGACTTCCCATGTCCTTAACAATTTTCTTGTGCATGTTTTTCCACTAGGCAATTCATAGTCTTCATACTTAATTCCATAATCACAATATTTGTCATTTACTTTTGGATACAAGTGACGATTCATAATTGCAGGAACTCCGGTAACCCATACTTCAGGATGACCTAAAGAATCTGTATCAAATGTATTGCAAACTAAAGCCGTATTATATCTTACTACAAATGAATCAGGCCAAACTATGGAATCCAAATCGATCCTCTTCAAAAAGACATCCATATCACAGGTGTCCGATGTATTTCCGGATGCATCTTTTGCTATATACTTTCTGTGAATAATTTTTGAATAATTGACATTGCAAGTTGTATTTTCAATGAATTCATCCACCAATATTTTTTCCGGTCTGTTTGTACAATTATCATAAACATAGGGCTTCAAATAAGAATCCATGTTAATACATATAATCGTATCATTAAAACATTGAATTGTTGGTCTTTTCTTATCTTCAACTCCAATCTTAGACCAACAAGTATTCTGATCACAAATATTCATGACCTTAGCAGTAATGGTTTGGCCAATATAGTCCGAAGTAATTAAGGAATTAGGAATAATATATCCCTTTTTATCCATCAAAATCACAGCATAATTATTATAATCATATGGACCTCCTGCGAGCAAATTCTGTGGGGTAATAAGAGCCTGACATTTACTGTCGAGAGACACTTGCAACTCCCCAATACAATTCATTTGTTCTGGTGTAGAATTTTGAATTTCAACAGTTAAGTATAGTGGCTCCAAACAAGCCCCTGCCAAGGTCTGTTTCAAGAATAATTGCTCACTACTTCCAACAGTACCGGACCATCTAACATTAACTGCATTGGTGTTTGCCCCTGAGGTAATAGTCCCACCCGGACTAACTGTCCATAGATAAGTACTGTTAGGGTCAAAAGGGACCGAATATTTTACATCGGAATTTTGGCAGACCGGACTGTGTCCATCAGTAAGATGTGGAGCATCATATCCACAAGCGCGAGAATTATAATTGATTTTATCACCGTATTGATTTTCAAGAACTACATCAAATGGTGAATTATCAACTGTAATCACACAAAAATTAAATAAATCGGTATATGAAGACACCTGAATTCCCGGAATTTCTGTTCCAACTGGAAATGATATAGGAGCAACCGGTGGTGCTAAACTTGATGTAAGATACATTCCTGTAGCCGACTTCACTTTCCAAATATCACCATGTAATGATTCAAAAGAAAAACATGAACTAAACTGACCATTCGAATCATTAGTCGCATTATCTAAACAAACACATTCTTCCTCCTCGATAGTAACCAAATAAATTCCCGCAGGATCTGCATCATCTTCATCATTGGTCAAATCACCCGGATCTGAAACAGGGGCATATCCATCCTTATCTTTATCAGAAAAAGGAATACCACCCATATCATTAGTAGCGTCATCATCCGGAACGGAGTCTTCATCGCGAATTCCTAGTACGTTTATAGCCTTATAAATTTCAGCTCTATTTATTATTAAATTCAACCTATTATTTTCTGATACTTTAGCATTAACCAATACTATCAAAGTATCACCATATTGCAAGCCGTCTGCCGGTAATTTTCCATTTGTGATACTCGCTGTGTAAAACCATTTTGATTTATCTGCTGTAGGCTTCCATTCAGGATCGGTAATTGTTAAATCTCCCGGAAGATAATCTACAAGTTGTATTTCTGTTGCAGGAATTGAACCTTGATTTATGACTTCTATTCTAAACTGTACAGGCTGACCTCGGACCACCAATCGTGAATTGATACTTTTAGCTAAAGCCAAATCAAAATTCTCAGGATTTGAACAAGCATAATCATGATCATCCTCATCAAGTTCTCCATGATCATCCACAGCGTTTAAATCTACACCATTATCATTATTATTATCATTGGTTGGCGTATTATCAGCATGTGAATCATAATCTATCAAATCTACACCATTGATGTTATAGATTCTAGATATCTCTGCTCCATTACAAAATTTGAATTCTTTTCTCTTTGTAGTAATGATCAATGCAATACTTGTAGTATATTTTTCACCCGGCTTAAGCTCTCCTTTGAAGGTGAAATAAGCTTTTCTATCCGGATTGTAGGTCCAATTGGAGTTGATTTCCTTATAAAAAGTATAAGTTGTATCAATGTAATCCACTAAATCAAAACGGTTGATAACTTCAGAACCTTGATTGAAAATATCAAAATAGAATCTGACCGTATCTTTAAATCTATATAATCTGGAAGGATCATCTACTCTTTTCAACATCGCTAAATCCACAACATTAATTCCTGCCACATCATGGTCGTCTTCATCCACAGTGCCATGATCTGTAATTAATCCATCTGTGAGACCATTCCAAACTCCACCAACATCATTTCCCAAAATTCGGTCTGCCTGAGAATCGTAATCAAAATTAGACAAATCTTGACCGCTCAAATTTTTGAAAGAAGAAATTTCTGCATAATTAAGCAGAGTTTTTTCATTGTAACTTTCTAAGATCTTTAATCTGATCGCAACTACTTTGCTCTGTCCGGCCTTAATTGTTTCTTTGATAGTATATTCGGCATTAGACTGATTCATCGTCCAACCGGCATTCAAAGCTTCATCACTTAGAGCCAAGCCAGAAGGAAGATAGTCGGACACTACCACATCTTTGACTTCAATATTAGATTGATTGAACACAGTAATACTGTAATCCAATGTTCCCTTATACTTTACAATGCTGTTAGCTGCTATTTCCTTTCTTAAAGCTAAGTCTACAACAATCACAGCCTCAGGATCTGAATCATCCTCATCTAAGGTGCCATCACCATCCAAGATATTATCGGTTGCGGAGTTCAATTCTCCGCCTTTGTCATTATCCGAAATCATGTCCGCTTGAGAATCAAAATCTTTGCTGCTGATAACATTTCCTTGTGCATCGAATGCTTCAAAAATTTCAACTCTGTTCACTAAATCCGTAACATTAAAGTTGGCATTCAATTCTACAAGAATGTCTATCGTCACACAATTACCGGGCTCAATAATTCCTGTGTATCTATTCTTCAAAAATCCTCCTTGGCTAAACCATCCGTTATTATCCTTTGCACTCAACTTCAATCCTGACGGCATGTAATCTGTGACACCCACATTACGAACGGCAATATTTCCTTGATTGCAAATGGTAATATGTTGTAATGCAGTTGCATTTTGCTTTACAGGCGTAGACTGATCGTTTTTAATAATCACAGCCAAATCATGAATGACAACAGTAGCAGGATCCTGATCATCTTCATCATCAGTAAGTCCATTTCCATCCAATTGATTATCTGATACAGTATTCAAAACTCCGCCCATATCATTAGTCTTGATTTCATCTTGCTTAGAGTCCACATCAATGACCTCTTCCTTATTTTCATTTTTGATCGATGAAATTTCACCTATTAAAACTAATGAACTCAAATTATTACTTACAACATTCAACTTAAGAAGAACTGAAAATTGCTCTCCGGGATTCAATGCTTTACTTACAGTAGTTTTTACTTTGGTACCATTAAGTGTCCATAATGGATTTAAGCTCTGATTAAAAGTGTATCCTGAAGGAATATATGCAGTTATTTCATAACAAGCCACAGGAGCGATACCCTGATTTACCACTTTCATTTCAAAGCTCGCAAGCTCACCATAATTTACAGGTGTGGTATTTGAATTCAAATTGATCAATGCAAGATCATAGAAAGATAATCCTTCTCGATCGTGATCATCTTCGTCGTCACCATTACCTTCAATGGAATCATTAGAACCATCTGCTGCAGATCCACCTTTATCATTGTTTGGATCGGTATCCGGAGTCGAGTCAATATCGTACAATGGTTGATCGTTTTGATCAGACATTCGGGATATTTCGGCAGTATTCAATAACCCTGCCGGAGTAAGTGAAACAATTTTAAAACTGATATTAATTTGCACTCGATCTCCTGCTCCAATAGCAGATGTTGAGTTGTAGCTTGCCACATTTCCATTTAAGGTCCATTGCGGATTTAAGCTTGCTTCAAACTGCAATCCCGATGGAATATAATCTGAAACTTGGTAATGCGGCACAGCTTGGTTTCCTTGATTTATAACTTCGATTTGGAAAGTAACAATTTCTCCTACTTTAATAGCTTGCAGTTTGTTCACTTTCTTAATCAATGCCAAGTCATAAATAATCAATCCTTCTCTGTCATGATCATCTTCATCTTGAAAACCATCGCCATCCAACTGGTTGTCTGTAGCAGTTCCTATTTCTGCTCCCGAATCATTATTTGGATCTGTATCCGTAACACTGTCAATATCTCTCAAAGGATTTCCATTTTGATCCTTCATTGAAGAAATTTCCGCTGTATTGATAATTGAACTAACATTCGAAGCTCTCAACAAATTAAAATAAATGGGTACAACTACAGTTTCTCCTGCGCCAATTGCTTTATTGCTTGCATACTTAAAATTTCCTCCATTTTCAGTCCATCCTAGGCTTTGAGAAGCATTAAATAAAAGGCCATCTGTCAAATAATCTGTCAGCTCAAACTGAGCTATTTCTTTAGTTCCCTGATTTACAATATAAAGGTCATATTGAATTAAACCATTAAGTTGAATTTGAGATTTCATATTCAACTTTTTGATCAATGCAAGATCTATGATTTCTACTTCCGGATCCTCAGGAGTTTCTGCTTTGGTACCACATTTTCTAAAACCAAAATCATAGGAGTAATTATTTTGACCATTTAATCCTGTTTTTACAACTATAGTAGGCAACAGGTCTGAACAATTGGGAGCTAGTCCCAATGTAGCATCTTGGCCTAAAGCTCCTGAAGATTGATTGACAGGAGACAAACAAAGGCTATCGTTATTTATTAATAATTTTCCTGCCTCTGCTTTAAATTTTTCATCATCAATTACGATAAAGTAATTTGCATTATATTTAAGAACATTGCCTCCCAATACATCTTGACAAAAAAGATAATTTCCATTACCATCCGTTGTAGTTGAGGCAATTTTATTGCAATTTCCATCAAATAAAGACAGTTTAATTTGCGGAATTCCCGGCTCTCCGGCATCTTGTAAGCCATCTTCATCTGTATCCAACCACACTTTATTTCCTATACATAAAGGAGCAGGAGTACCTATAACAATAATATCTCCTAAACCGGATGCCTTACCAAATTGAGATACATTGCGATTGTACAACTGAATGGCTCCGAGTCTTTTTCCGTTTGTCGTACTATAGCGATGAAGTCCACCAGCTAATGATTCGTACAATGGATCAAAAACAGTAGAAATCACTTGTCCACTTCCAGGCAACACCACAACAGATCCCATAGAAACCTCTGAGTGCAATCCCGGACCAACTATCCAATAATCTTCACCAAAAAATTCTCCACCACCGGGTCCTTGTTTATTACTCACTCCACTTCCATAAAGTAATCCTACAATTCCGTTATTCTCCAACTTCCATCCGGAGCTTGTTTTTTCTACCATCACTACATCACCATATTGATTGGTCAATACAGCATTGGGTACACAGTGGGTATGCCCTGAACGATCCGCAATAGCAAGAATCATATGTCCTTGATCTGTAAAATCTATATCGGTCAACCATTGAGATACAATTGGATTTGCTTTTGGATCTATTTTTTTAGGCCAATATTTTTTTCCGTAATCTGTTGAGAAAACTAAATTGAATGTTCTTGAAAGCAGATCCAACTCATAGACATGCAATGTGAGATCAAACTCATTTTTTGTTTCTTCTGCAGTACATGTCACTCCCACATATAATTTACCATCCTTATACTTCAATGCTGATACAGCATAAGCTCTTGCATTGCAGCCGGGGTCCGGAACTCTCAACTCCATTACATTTTGAGCAGTTGGATTTTCTGTTGGCAAAATAACAATGGATTTATTGTATAGATTACTTACAAAAAGAAATTTATCATCAGACGATATATCCATATCTCCCAACCCCGTTTTACCAACAAGATCAGAATATTCGCAACTGGCCAAACTAATCCCACTGACATTACCTGTATTTATCCCGAGAGTCTGTAAGTCAACAAACGGCAGCGTAGTCATAGCATTCAAATCTGATACATATATTCCACCTGTTCCCAGTTGACCCAATCCTGTTCCATTCTTGATAAAGGCTGCAGAAAACAATCTTGCACCTGATTTTTGGTAGGCTAATCCCCAGATACTGCCGGTCTGAGAATGCATTGCAATTTTATTGATCGCAGAATTGGATTTAAAATTATAATTTGTTTTTACCAAAGTTTCACCATTTGCATTAGGATGAGATTCTCCATAAACAAAACAAGTGACGGCGATTTCCGGATTTTGAGTTGGTGCATAATGAGCAGGATTAATAAGTCCAAAATCTTGATCACAGGCCGCAGCATTAGTCAATCTAAATTCTCCCGAAAATGCTGACGAAAACTTTGTATATTCTAAATAAACGGGCTTGCTTATTTCTACTCTATAAAAAGCAGTAGCGCTTAGTCCCGAAAATGAATACTCACCATTTTCATTAGTATTTATTTGTCGGAGCAGTCCGCCTTGAACATTATATAATGATACATTAATATTCTTTAGACCTAAATCGGTCGCATCTTTGATTCCATCAAAATTCTGATCCAGACAAACTTTGCCCGATATTGTGCCGTTCACAGATAAACATTGAGCCAATGCTCTTGGATGAATACCAATGCCGGTAGATAAGAAAAAGAGAATGAAAAAAAGATAATGAGAAGGGGAACTCCTAAAAGTTATCACCTTTTGTGTAAGTCGTAGATCTCCCATTTTTAAAGCTTATGTGTAGTTAACTGAGTAAAATCGTTTCACGGATTTACAAGAGCTATGGGCTCTTATAAAGCTAACTCGCTCTATCTGAGAGTTTCTTATTTAATGGGACATACCTAATTCATTAGGTACTTAGGGCAAAGGTATAATGAATTCTCAAATTAAAAAAATAAATATTAAAAAAATTTCTATATATTTTTTCTAAAACACAAAAGCCACCCAATTAATGGATGGCCTTTGAATTTCTATATTACTGTTTTTCAATCTGTTACAATAATTTTAAAGGCTTTTATTTCATCTTTTGTACTGATCTCTCCCAGATAAATTCCTGCTCCGCCAAGCTCAGATCTTTGTATAATGTAATTGTTTATCCCTTTCTTGGAGTGGAAATTTTGGATAGAAATCGACTTGCCATTCAGGTCTCTCAATTCCAATTTGACCTCTGTATCTTGGAACAATTGTACCTGAATCAAACTTTGGTCAAGCATTGGATTTGGAGCTATGGAAACCAGTTTCATTTTTTGCGATTCATGACCCTGTCTCAAAAACTCCAATTGGCTTACACCATTTTCTGGAGTATAAATTTCAGGATTTAACCTTCCTTTGGTTTCAATTGTAGGAATTAGGTCTTTATCTGTACCCAAAATATAAAATAAAACTTCAGCTCTGTCTAAATTCATTGCATGAGTTGTGCTGTAACTGAACTTTAGTTTGTCATTGTCCAAATTCCAATTCTCCGGACTTAATTGACATTTTCCGGATTCGAAACCAAACTTGCTTCCGTTCGCCAACTCAAACTGCATTCCTTCCAATTTCAAACCTTTTGTAGCTTGGACAGCATAATGATAATGTCCATCTTTCAATATAGGATCTGAAATTTCTAGTCCGATCAAATGATTCGATCTAGTAGTTACTCCACTAAAAAATGCAGAAGATCCATCGATATCTCCGGTTTTAACACCTGTAAAATCAACCTTGTCCAAAAGATCTGCAATAGAATTGGATTTAATCTCGGTTGGAAATTCTTCTAACAATGTAGGATCTTTGAATTTAAAATTAGATGGAATAAATTGCCATACAGGAACCCCATTGAACTGATTACTCACACCCAAAATAATTCTTCTGATATCAGCAATGTCTCGTGCTGTAACAGAAAGAGAACTGTTCACATCAGCTGCAATCAATTGATAAGGGTTATTGAACTCCTTTATTCCTAAAATATGTTTTTGAATCTGAACAATATCATAGGTTGTAACTCCATTGCTTGCATCATCATCCAGCTTGCTTGCCTTTAGATAATAAGCGCTAGACGGGATAGATTGGAATGTATATTTTCCAAATTGATCTGTGGACGAATGAGCAAAGATATTCTTGTTCTCCTCATTCACTATTTCTACTTCTACATTTGGAATTCCCTTTGCATTTCTGTCTATTGTTCCGGACAAAGTTATATTGGTATGGTTACAAACATTATTGTTGTCTTGAAGTCTTATTGTCGCTTCGCAATACTCTTGATTACCGGCTTCATCCGTTACATAAATTCTTACTGTTTTTGTAATAGACAGTTGTCTATTCATGCTGTCACAGTTAAAGACAATACTGGTATAATTCACATCTTCACTAAATGAGAATTTCAATTGATCTGTAGCTGTGCAATTATCAAAACTGTTCAAGTTAAGATCTTTAGCCCATACCGTAATTTGACCATTGACAGGCATAATAACTGTCGTAATGCCATTCAAACAGTAAGGAGTAGGTTTTTTACAATCTCTAATGGTAAAGATTTGATCGCATTGACTTGAATTACCACATTGATCAGATACAATCCATCGTATTCTATGGGTTCCAACCGGAAGAACTCCCGTCTTTCGATTGCCATTGGCAACAGGCTCAAAAACCCCTTTGTTGCCCGGATCAAACTTATACTGCCAGATCAAATCTTCTGCATAAGTACAATCATCTTCGCCTCTTGCTTTCAAATCATAATGCCCGTAACAAAGACCTGTTGCAGCATCTCGATAAGCAGTATAATCACAAAAAGCAGTATCGTGACATGTAAAAATCTCAGGAGCCTCAGAATTTTTAATAACAATAATTTGAGTTTCTTCCCACAATCCTACATTAGAATTGCTTTTGTATTGACACCAATCCAATACCGTCCACTTTCTTAATATCTTATAACAAACACTATCGAGAATGGTCAGTCTTAGATCTTGATAGTTTGCAGCTATTTGAGAACAAGTTCTGTTTGTATAAGTTGGTTGCCCGGTAACTGCTGGATCGATCACCGCATTTCGGCAAGAATTTATAGTCACATTTTTAGGGAACGTAATATCAGGTTTTGAAAACGGAGTTGCATTTTGTATTGTGATCACCTGATTGGCCACTGTCTCATATCCTTGTCGATCTTTTGCAGTAAACTGTCTTACAATTGTTCCTTGATTGCACGTCAAATTAGGATAAACTACTTCGGTTACCTCAACAAAACAGTTATCTGTAGCCAGTCCATCTCTTCCTGCAATAAAATTTGGTGCTTTGTAATACACATCCGCAATAATAATATTTTGTCTATCGGCCTCTGCATATTGCACCGAACCAAAGCTTGCTTTCAAATTTTTAATATCGTATTGAAAATCACAACTTATAGTAATGTCACTTGGTGGAATAATAACCGGTGGTTCTTTTTCTTGAACCTCTACTTCCACCATACAAGTATTTTTATTTCCATAATAATCCTCTACTTGGAAAACGACCATTCTTGTTTTTCCAACATCCTCACAACAAAATTCTACAAATGATCTAAATTCCGTTGACCCATTAGAACAAGGATCTTCCATTCTTCTCACCAAAAAAGTATCGATTCCACAATTATCCAAAGATCCGTCATCCAGAGTCTCTGCATAAATCTTTGCAGTCCCATCATTGGTTAGTGTTACAACTGTTTTTTGATCACATACTGCAATTGGAGCTACGTTATCTATTACACCGGCTTCCACTGCGCACTCAGATGAATTACCACACAAGTCAGTAACGATATAGATTAACCAAATCCTTCCTTCCGGCGCATGATCCAAAGAATAGGTTGAATCCGTAGCATTAAATTTTATATATTGTTTAGTAGGCTCTGCAGGCTGCCCTGTAACAGGCTCTCTTAATTTTATAAACACATCATAAGTCCAAGCACTGCAATCTTCCACTTTAGCAGGCCTAGGCAACACAATAGACCCATCACAGGTTGTTACATGCATTCCGATAGTAAACTCATGAGGACATTCAATAACCGGAGGAAGATCATCTATTACTTTAATCAATTGATCGTAATTGTATTTTTCTCCTGTACACCAGTCCAAAATAATCCATCGTCTCAATACTTTGAAAGTACCTGCACACACTGTAATTTTTAAATCTGTATAAGAGGATGTCAATGTACTGCAAGAAGTTGCTACAGGATATCCAGTATAAGCCGGAGATGGATTTCCATTCGTTAACTTAGGAAATGGAAATGAACACTTGATGGCATCATGGGCGATATCATCATAATTTATTGGATAAAAAATATCCAAGCTGCTTGGTCTCCTAATACAGATTGTATCTACACAGGTGCTGGTATTTCCTTGCGCATCTTTTGCAACCCACACACGCATCACCTGCTTCCAACAAAAATCCTTACAACTGTTGTTCACTGGATAGTCTGTATAAGTCAGCTTCACATCACTGCACGCATCCCAATTGGTTGCAGTATAACTCCCCTGCCCCGTCTGTACAATAACGGCAGATTTTACCCATGCCGGAATTGGAAATCCTAATGAATCTGGAGACAATGACCTCCAACATCTGATGGTATCATTGCTGCAGCGTAAGCCGGGAGGAAATTTATCTTCAACTTTGAATTTTCCCCAACAACTGTTTCCGGATGCATTGTGATACACTTTATAATCATAAGTCATCCCTACATCAGTTTTGTCCATTAGCAAATCCGATTGAAGAACATTGTTCTTATATATCAATACAGTATAATCTGCATTAACACCAACCATGGCTTCAAGCAACATGGCTGCGGTTACAGTAACAGAACAGGTGGAATCCAAAGAGAGGTTCAAAAAATCATTACAGCTTACTTCAATAAAATTCATTGAAGATTTTGGCTTTGATGCGCTGAATCCCATTTGAATTACAACTAAGCTCATCAACACCAGCCCAATGCCCTGTGTAATTAATCGTTTCATGAATAACAGTTTAACGGTTCGTGAGTAAATCATCAGCTGTCTCCAGCTAACTCCATCTGCTATTCAAATTATATACCAATTTTTCATAATTTATACTTTTTTATAATATCAAAACAAGCTACAAATACTCTTTAAATATTGACTATCAATATTATATATGTTATACTAATAAATATATTAAAGAAAAAACAAATACAATAAAATTTGAATATTTGGAAGTGCAGACGCTCCTTTTCTGCCTGTATTCTGAGTCCTGCTGTCCGGTCATTCCATTCCCTACCATCAGGCTTATTTCAGCGTTCTCAAGTCTATTGCATGTCATGTTCAAGCCAATTTTGTCCCTAACGGGACAGAACACGTGAAAAGCATTTTTTGAATAATTACTAAGACAATTTTGTCCCTAACAGGACAAAATATGTATACCTGTAACCATTAGGCAAAGTCCCGTTAGGGACTACATTTCTGGCCATTAAATAAAGTCCCGTCAGGGACTGCATTTGTGTCCAATAAATAAAGTCCTGCTAGGGACTACATTTGTGTCCAATAAATAAAGTCCCGCTAAGGACTGCATTTGTGTCCAATATATAAAGTCCCGCTAGGGACTACACATCGGTGGCCAAAAGAAAACAAGAAAAGCAGTCGGCGTACCGTAGGTACGCAATACTAATTGTACAAATTTTAGAATAAAATTCAAGCTAATAATTTGATATTGGATGCCTATGGCACCCCAATGAAATTTCTTTATTATTAGCGCGACCAAAATTTTGTCCCTAACGGGACTGCATTTGTGTCCATCATATAAAGGCCCGTTCGGGACTCCATATCAGCCAGCCGTAGTTTAAAAATGATGCAGATTTATTGCTTGATAATTTTATAACAAGCTCTTCCTTTCCGACTAGAAATTTCAACAAAATACATTCCCGAAATCACAATCTTATCCAAGCTAAAAGGAGACCTTGTAATTTGAGATTTTTGATCTATAAGTTCTCCGCTCGAACTAAATATTCTCACAGAGTAAGGATGTTCTTGATTTGAATGAATAAAAGCAATATCATAAAATAGATTTGGAATAATGACAAAGTCATCGTTTGATTTATTTTCATCAAGCTTAACAGAACTACAAGCTCCATATTCCTTAATCAAAAAATCAATCTGGGCTTGAATTGAATCATTATAATGCAAACTTTCATATTCCATAACATACTTTCCAAACCTCGTATCCATTATCGAATTGTGATGATCAAGGCTATCATACCAATTTTTTAAATGAACAGAAGTTTTAGGAACAATGGTCTTGTAATATCGAAGCATCTGGCACAATTTTTCACTAAATCCGTATTGTGCTTTGAGTTTTTCTGCCAAAGATTTTGATGGAGCCAATCCCCAAAAATGAAACAAAGGTGCCATGTTTACTTTTTGTGCATCCGATGCGGCTTGGATAATTTCATCAGAGCTTTTGAAAATATCCCACCAGCTCGGAGGATTGGCCAAGTCTTGTTCATAAAAAACTTTATTCATTCCATGAACTGAACTCCAACCAAACTGTTTAGCCATCTCAATATATTTTGCATAACCACGATGCTGATATCGAACTTCATCACAGATGTTTTTCTCCAAAATGGGATCGCAGGTCATATCTATATTTCGTTTGAAATTATCAGTTACAATCCAATCAATTGCTGCATCATCCAATTCCATCAATTGAAATCCTGAGTATTTATAAGCCTCGTTCAATGGAACTCCATAAAGTTCATTGTATATGTAGGTAGAGTACATCTCTACTATTGCTTCTATTTCGCGAGTCATTTTGGGATGAGCTGCCGCATGACCCATTTCGTGAAATGTTACATCCAAAGAGGATTTATAAAAATTGGGTTTTAAAATTTGAGTTGGATAATAATCTGTTTGAGATAGTGGACCATAAGGCGCAGAAGCTTCTCCTATAATCTGCGGATACCCTATTCCGAAAGCTCCATCATTGGGCAATACACAATCTACTGCAAAGTATTCTGCTTTTGATCTTGCAGCAGAAGGTCTTCCTCCCAAGAAATTATATCCATCCATAATTCGATTCCACTCAGTGAGTAAATAAGTGGGATCTTTGATCGTCTTCACATTCTCCCATG
This sequence comes from Saprospiraceae bacterium UBA3362, assembly GCA_002360455.1. Lineage (GTDB taxonomy): Bacteria > Bacteroidota > Bacteroidia > Chitinophagales > Saprospiraceae > Vicinibacter. The sequence goes on along the minus strand of DEQQ01000086.1, from coordinate 70,302 downwards.
GCAAGGTCATCATATATTTATCGGACTCCAAGTCAACCCACTCCACATCATGTGCATTGAGCTGTTCTTCCCACTCAGTAATAGAGCTTTCTCTTCCTTTGCGAAGACTAAAATAAGGTGACTTAATGGCTCCGGATATTTCTACCTCAAACCATGACAAATTTGATGGCTCCGGCACCTTAATATAAATTGGGCCGCCCAATGGATTTGCAATCAGTGTAAGCTTTTGTTTTAACTCAAAACTTTTTGAAATTCTTACAAAGCGATTCACCGCACGCTTCTTGGATAGATCATCAGAATGAACACCTATCTGCGCAAGCAATCCTTTATTGATGAGTTCATCCGGAATAGTAATCGAAATTATTTCTCCCGGCGCAGCATAATATCCTGTAGGTCTTTTTGCCGGATCTTTATCAAACGCCGTTGTAGAGGCAGGAACATGAATATGAGTTCCATTGATCGACACTTTGGCCTTGCTTACCCTTGCGGCTGTACTGTCTATTTTTCCGGGAAATAAATCTGCAAACTTAAATTTGATCCCTTCTACGTTCTTGATATTTCCCAAAACAAACTCCTCATCCAATATGTATTGCTGCAGTGTCACCATCAATCTATCTTCCGGACTAATAGATGCAAAAGAAACAGTGTTTCTGTTTTTAAACAACACCGGTAATTGCTGTTCGTGAGCTTTCACATAAGAATAAACATCCGACCTGATGCCTGAAAATACATTTTTAAAATCGGCTAAAACGATGGCAACATTTGTTTCTCGTTGAAAAGTGGTCAATGTGATTTTTTGATTTACATAATCAGTCATCATTTGAAGCGCTGTGCGAACACCACTTGTATCATAAGGTCTTTTGGGTACAAACACAGTAAGTTGGTCCACACTCAGTCGATCAGTAAAATTGTTTGGCTGGCCGGGAACAACTGTCTCCAGTTTATCCATCCAATGTATATACCATTTATTGACTTTGATGGCTGTAAGGATCGAACTCCAATTGTAAAAATCATTTACTTTTGCTCCATAGCTCTTACCATTTACCGTGGCGTCCCACACTCTGTTTTTAAAATTAACATACAACCTCAGATTGACAGTATCAGCCTCATTGAAATTTCCCAAACTTGTGGAAGTAAAAATAGGATGATTTGGCACTCCAAGTTTTGAACCTCCGTCTGTGTAAACAAAATTGACGGAATAGTTTTTACTGGTGACATCCCTCTGTAAATATATACTAAAGCCCTCAAAACTAATATGCTCTTTTTGACAAGACAGGATATGAACTCTACTCACTGCTCCCAAACTTGGAAAAGAAAATTTCACCTCCAATTCAAAACCTGATGTTGTATCAATTTCTGTATTAAATGTTACGGGAAATTGAAGTCCATGGGTGCTATCGACCAGTATCTGCTTACCGGAAGGACTGTGCTCATATTTTGGAACATCAGTGGTCGCTTTGCCCAATTTTAAATAACTTAAATTGTGTTTGTTGTTCAACCCCAAAATAGTACCATCAAACCTATAGCTAGCAACTTGTGCCTCAGCCGAAATTTTACAAAAAAGGATAAAAAGTAAAAACAACTTAACGGAATTCATATTGATTTCTGGATTTAAACCTCAAGTTATAGATATTTTTTATATCCCCAAAAAACTACTCTCTGTAACAGACTTTGTTCTAATCTAAGGAATGAACCTGCTTCTCAATAAGAATTTAATTATCAATGAATAATTATTGAAGCAATATTGTATTTTGTAGTAAAATTTCTACAGAAGTTTGTGGCTCAACTTTCTTAAAGCTAAAGATCAATACCCAATTGCTCTTTCTATGCTTCCTGCTTCAAATCAGCTAAAGGTAAATTTTAAGAAATTCGAATTGACCTTATCCAGGATACAGAATGCCATTATGAACAAGACTAAAGGTTAACAACACCAAGAAAATCAACATTCTCAACATATAAACATCGTATCTTTGAGGATCATAAGACCATAGAAAAAATAAAACATAGAATTTATAAAGACACATCAGTTTTAGGACAGCCTTTTGCCCAAGAGTTCATAGAACACACAATTCACCCGGGCGACGGGATAAAAGGAGGCGAATTTATAATTCTATACTCGACAATAACACAAGACGAACTTGAAAACGCAGCTGAAATTGTAAAAACTATGTAAAAAGCCTAAAACCAACTTAAAAGAGTATATTGAAATATCTGACGAAGCTTTAGACTTAGCTTAAGAGTATATAACTGCATAAGTTGTTAGACAAACAAGTTTTGCTGACTGCTTGTGCAATGCTTTAGCAACTTTAGCCGAGCCGATTATTTGGTCAGTTGGAATTTTAAACATATTGTAAACATCGAAAGAATAAGAGTTTACAACTCTTTCAACCTCAAAAATGGTTACAAACAATTAGAAATACGATCGCCTAGAAAAATTGAAAAAATTGAAGACGACTGAAAAAACATTTAATGTTGTAAAATTTATACGTCAACAACGAGGAGAATTTAAGTGAGAAGTGATCTAAAATGGCTAAAGAATAAATTTTGGAATACTTCAAAAAAACGCCAAATACAGACTACAATACAGCCTTTTTTTTGACAAAATTATACCTAATTTTAATTTTAGTGCTAATAGGTGTAAAGATCTAGATTTTGGGACTTATATTTACATCTGACATTGTTGTTGATTTTTCTTTACTTGCTATACCAAGAGATACTTTAAATTCAACGACCTTTTATTTTGAACAGGTTAGTTATAGGGCAGCAAACGTTGATGAATCCACAAGCAATGCCGAAATTAAAGTGGCATGTAAATTAATCAGTGAAAAAAATAAAATCCATTCACCGGAAAATCATAACTTGTAGGATGAAATCTATAAGTATATTTTTTCTCTTGTTTTGCTTTCTTGATTGTTTGATGGCACAAGATTTATACGATGCTCGACAATCTGTAATTATAAATGCCGATGTTCAAGAAAATCCTGCACAAATTAAACTTAGCTGGCTGCAAGACACTGCTAATGGGGGATACACTATTTGGAGAAAATTAATTAACGAAGAGCATTGGGGTGATAGCCTCATTTATTTACCACCCAACTCAACATTCTGGGTAGATACTTCGATACAAATCGGGATAGCTTACGAATATCAAATTCTCAAAAGTCTTCCTGCCTTTCCGTATGGTAATGGCACTCCCAACTTTGGTTCCGGCTATATTTACTCCGGAATAAAAGTTGAAGCTCAACATCATCGAGGTGCATGTTTGGTTGTGATTGAACGCAGTATTCAAAGAGCAATTTCATTTGAGATTGCTCGTTTGTTGGATGATTTACAAAATGATGGTTGGACTTTCGATACAATTTCAGTTACAAGAAATGCTCCGGTGACTTTAGTAAAAAATAGCATCCTCAAATGGCAACAGAAAAATCCCGGTCGGCACCAAGCCTTATTTCTCTTAGGCAGAGTTCCCGTCCCTTACAGTGGAGAAATAGCAACAGATGGTCACCACAGCGATCATCGTGGTGCATGGCCTTGTGATGGTTATTATGGAACGATAGATGGTCTATGGACGGATCAAACTGTAAATAATAAAACTGCAGCAAGTTCGAGAAATTATAATGTTCCGGGCGATGGGAAATTTGACAATAATGTGCTTCCTTCAAAAGTTAAACTTTTAATTGGAAGAGTTGATTTCAGCAACATGAATAAATTTTCAGAATCAGAAGAACAACTGCTCAAACGATATTTAGATAAAAACCATGATTGGCGAATTGGAAAAATAAAAATGGAAGAAAGAGGACTTATTGATAATAATTTTCCATTAGACTTAGAAGCCTTGGGGCAATCCGGTTGGAAAAATTTTGCACCAATGTTTGGAATTAATAAGGTCAAGGAACTAACGTTTAGACAAACTTTATTAAATCAATCTTACCTATGGTCTTATGGCTGCGGGGGTGGAGGACCCGAGAGTGCTTCAGACATTTCTAATACCACAAATTTTACAAGCGATTCGCTCCAAACTATTTTTACAATGCTATTCGGATCTTATTTTGGAGATTGGGATTATCCAAACAATTTTTTGCGAGCAGCTATCGCATCAAAAACCTGTTTAAATAGCTCTTGGGGAAACAGACCCAATTGGTTATTTCATCATATGGCACTTGGGGAACCCATAGGGTATGCAGCACAATTAGCTATGAATAATAGTGGTCTTTATACTCCACGATTCTATGGAGGCTATGTATCTACAGCACTTATGGGAGATCCTACAATTTGCATGCATGTCCTCGAGCCTATCCAAAATTTAGTAGCCATACAAGAAGGCCATAGCATTCGACTCACATGGAAGCATCCAAAATCTTCTTCCGGTTTTTATATATATAGACGATATGAGAAAGACAGTCTTTATCATCTTTTGAATGCCCACCCCATATCAGACACCAGCTTCATGGATCACTGTGTTCAAAAAGGGTTAATTAGCTATATAGTTCGGAGCACTAGGGTAATGACAAGCGGGAGTGGCAGTTATTCTATTTTAAGTAGTGGTGTATCAACGAAGCTTCTTTTCGATACTTCTGCATTGAAAGTAAACACAAAAGTAAATCACTGTGACGCCGGCAAGTCAAATGGTCTCATTTCCATAACTGCATCAGGCAGTTGTGAACCTTACCAATACGTTTGGAATAATGGATCCACAACTAAAGAAATAAATAATCTTGCCCCTGGAAAATACTGTGTAACAATTAGTGATTGTAATAATTGTTCGCAAGAACAATGCATGACAGTCAATGCCAGCACATTAATAGAATATACAGAGACTCATTCTTCATTCCAAATCCATCCAAATCCTTGCTCTAATCAAATCAATTTAAATTTTAAATTTCTACAAACACAAAAGTTATCACTGGCTCTTATCGATGCCAATGGAACTATATTAGCAACAAAATTTATTGAAGGAGTCGATATTAATTTGAAATGGGACGTAGAAGTAATTCCACCCGGACAATACTGGATTCAAATTATACATGAGTCAGGATATACTTCTCTACCCTTTACAAAAAGTGAGTTGTAGTAAATTATGTTCCTCATATAATAAATAATGCTCCGCAACTAAATAAACCATTTGGCTGCTTTTGATCCATGAATCAACAAAAGATAAAAACAGAAATGATGTTTAGCCACCGCAACAGAGAGTTGCCACATAACATGAAAATATTATTGGATTAATTAAAACTGTAAAATTTCTCCATAAATAAAATAAAATAACCAATCTTAGCGTTTGCTATAGCAATACATTCAATTAGAGCTAAATACATTTTAAAATACAGCTTAATTCCTATGAGAAAGTTATAGGAGTTAACGAAATTCCATTCGATGTTAAGTAAAGAAGCATATGCCTTACTTCAGTTACCAAAAACCACTTTTATTAAAATGGTAACACCGCCAAATACATATTCGAAAACTAACATCAGGATAACAGTTGAAATTTTTTCTTTTATCCGGAAATAATTTGATAGCCCTTATGATCATAAAGCGACAAAACAATATAAAAATAGTCGAACATACTCACCACAATAACCAACAGATCTTTTAGACTCCATACAGCTTGTGCATTCCAAGTTGATATCATAACATAACAAAATAAAACCATCACTTTATGACAGAACCGACAACAAATAAACAAGACAACATGAGCTTAAAAAACAACATTTACTTTAAAGTAGGAACAATTGTAATCATTACCCTATTGCTTTTAATTCCAACTTCAATGATTAATAATTTAATTCACGAACGTGAAGCAACCCAAACCAAAGCCATTAATGAGGTAAGTTCAAAATGGGCAGAAGAGCAGACCATTTCAGGACCATTTATTTCCATTCCCTATAATAGATTTGTGAAAGAAATTTCAGGAAAAGACTCCACTGAAAAAATTGTTCAATTGAAAGAATATATTCATATTTTGCCTTCACAGCTAAAGGTTTCAGGAAATATTCATCCTGAAAAACGTCACAGAGGAATTTATGAAATTGTAGTTTATAACTCAAAACTTGACATTGCAGGAACATTCAATATGTTTGACATTTCGTCACTTGACATTCAAACCAAAGACATTCAATTTGATAAAGCCGAACTAGTAATTGGCATAAACGACCTTAGAGGCATTGAACAACAAGTAAGTTTAAAATGGAACAACGAGAAGATTACTTTTAATCCGGGAGTATCTTCAAATGACATTATAGATTCCGGTATTAACGCATTATTAAATATCAAGCCAAATGACAGTTCCACTTATAATTTTAGTTTAAATTTAGATCTCAAAGGAAGTCAACTTTTATTTTTTACACCTGTTGGAAAAGTTACTGATATCAATTTGGCTTCCGAGTGGACCAATCCGAGTTTTAACGGAGCATTTTTGCCCGACAGTAGAGAAATAACAGACAAGGGATTTACTGCAAATTGGAATGTACTACATCTTAATAGAAATTATCCACAGATATGGACGGGAAGCAGATACTCTATTGCGAATTCATCATTTGGCATTGACTTGCTTCTTCCGGTGGACAACTATCAAAAATCCTTCCGATCGATTCACTATGCAATTCTATTTATAGCTTTCACATTTTTGGGCTTCTTTTTTATTGAAGTTCTAAACAAGGTGTTCATTCATCCCATTCAATACATTCTTGTTGGAGTTGCATTAATTGTGTTTTATACACTATTACTTTCTATATCAGAACACTTGAATTTCAACTTGGCCTTTATTGTTTCAGCTATAGCGACACTGGTTCTCATCGCCGGTTATGTTCGAGCCATTCTAAATTCAGGGAAGCTAGCCTTATTAATTTCCGGTATTTTGACAGTTCTTTACAGCTTTATATTTACAATTATTCAACTTCAAGACTTTGCTTTATTAATTGGAAGCATTGGTGTGTTTATAATACTTGGAATTATAATGTACTTCTCACGAAAAATAGATTGGTATAATTTAAATCTAAACGAAAAGAAAGAATAAAACTAATTTTGTATTTAAACACTAAGCAATTTCTTCCAAAACAAATATTGACCTGGCAACAATAAAATATTACCGGAATTTTTTTCCATATTCCAAGAATGAATTTACTCTGTATTCAACAACTTATTTCAATCTTACAATAGTTTTTTTATTATAATCATTAGAAGTACAATTGAATCCAAAAACAATAAAAAGAACTTATTGAGTCCATTGCTCTCCCCTCTTCAGCAATTCAAATTCTTGTTTAAGAATTTTCTCTTCGAGAAGTTCAGAAACAATCTGCTCGACCCAATGCCTTTTGTTGCTTGGAAATAAATGGTAAATTTCCCTAAATGTAGCTTGTTTTTTTCGTTCAATATACTCTCTAATTTGAAGAGAAATTAAGTTTAATGTTTCACCATCCACTTTACTGTTTTTTTGCTTTAAACAAAAGTCACAGCGTCCGCATTGGCTTGCATTTGCTTCGTCAAAATAATCCAAGACAAATTGCTGTCTGCAATGTTCCTTTCCAAAATAGTTCAACATGGCAAAAACCCTTTCTCTGCTTATTTTCTTTCGTTGTTCATACCATTTTCTATCAATAACAATTTGATCCCCGGAAGGCCTCTCCTTAAGAAATTGAATTCTTGATTGATTAGAAGATGGTCTGTATGTTGCATATAAAGAATGATCTAAGTAATGCAGAGCTTTCTGAATAACTGCAATAGTGGTCTTAAGTTGTTTTGCCAAAAACAATTCTTTGATAGTTACTGGCAATGAAAAGATCCCTTCATAAGATCTCGCCATCAATCTACACAATTCATAAACCATTGGATGCTCTCCTTCCAAATCTCGTATCTGCTGTGGTGCTGCTATAAATTGAAACTTGGAGGGACTGAATACAGCATCAGATACAAAAATCCATTTGGTCTGTTGCAATAGCTTCAAGGCCTGAATAGATTTTTCATAACTTGTTTCAGAATATTGAATAAACTTATAAACATCAAAATCAATTGGCTCTACGTTGTAATCTCCAACTCCAATTTTACAATAAATACACAAACTTCTGTATATAGCTCGAAGCTCTTCGAGGTCTGGAAACATTTCTTCCAACTGACCAAGCAATCGCAACTCGTCATCGTGAGCATACAATAAAACCGAATAAGCGTTTTTTCCATCTCTGCCTGCCCTTCCTGCTTCTTGATAAAACTCTTCTAAACTGGGTGGTAAATCTACATGCAATACCAATCGAACATCCGGCTTGTCTATTCCCATCCCAAAAGCATTCGTACTCACCATCGCTGTATTGGATTTTAACCATTGTTCCATTTTTTCTTCCCGCTCTTCATGATTTAATCCCGCATGATAGTAATCTGCTTGAATGTTATACCTGCTAAGATAATTCGCTATGTCGATTGTCTTTTTTCGGCTTCTTGTATAGATAATAGACGATCCTTTAATTTTTTGCAGTATGTTTAAAATTCGATCCGGTTTATTTTCATTTTCTTCTGCAATAAATTGGATATTCGATCTTGCATAAGATTGTTTGTATTCTTTATATTTTTTTAAATCAAGAAACTTTACAATATCTTTTTTGACCAACTCAGATGCTGTAGCAGTAAGCGCAATCACCGGTCGTCGAAACTCATTTCGAAACTCTAAAATATCCAAATAAGATGGCCTAAAATCATGTCCCCACTGCGAGATGCAATGGGCTTCATCCACCGCAATAAAACTAATCTCGATGGATCTCATCCAAGATAAAAACAAACTACTCTGCAAACGCTCCGGAGCAACATAGAGCAACTTCAACTTTTGATGAGCTGCCTCTGACAATATTCTTTCTATCTCTTTTTGACTCATTCCGGAGTGAATAAATGAGGCTTCAATATTTCTTTCTTTAAGTTTCAAAACTTGATCCTGCATCAAAGCAATCAATGGACTGATCACTAGACATAATCCCTCTGTCATCAATGCAGGCACTTGATAACATAACGATTTCCCTCCTCCTGTGGGCAAAAGAGCCAATACATCCTCACCCTCTAACACGGACTGTATAATTTCTCTTTGGAGTGGACGAAACTCATTGTAAGACCAATAATGAAGCAGTATTTCCTCGGGTCCGAACATGAATTGATATTAACTAAAATTTAGGGCAAGATACATTCTTTTTCCGCTTCTTATAAGGTGTAAGAGTCTCTTTCTCTTTGCTAAAATTGTATGCCACCAAAATGGCTAATGAATTATACCAATCTCTATCCAGTGGATTAGCTCTTTGAGATTTGTGTTGAATTCTATTTTTGTTTCCGAGCTCGGCTGCAGCAATTCCACGTTGCTCTTTTAATATATCATAGTCAACATAATCTGTTGAGAGATCATCCAAATAATCAGTCTGTGTTTTTCGTGTCAAATATTCCACACCAATTGACCATTTCGAACTTATAATATAGCGATAACCAAATCCCATGATAAGGGCATGAGACTTCAAACTGTAAAAATCCGGATACCCTTTTAATCCCTGACCTTCTGTTCCCAATTCGCGCAAACTGTAGGTTTCACCTTGAAATTCAGCTTCCGGCTTAAAAACAAAAAATCCATATCCTGCAGTAAGGTAAAATTGATTTCTTCGTGCTGTTTTTGTTAACAACACCAATGGATCTAACTGACCTAATAAAGCCAATTCATGGATGCTGCTCCGAAATCTCAGATCTCTAAAAGATTGATAGGATTGATTCCCATCTCGATCATCTGCACTGACATTGAGAAACTGGTATTGAATTTTAAATGAAATCGAGGAGCTGATAGACATTCGACTCTGCAATAAACCCGTCCAGGAACTTCCTTTCAATACACTGCTTGTTGTGGGCGTAAGATCACCTGAATAATTGCTTCCCCCAAAACCAAATCCCACATCCATCGTTTGAGAGGATAGGCTCAAACCCATTGACAATAAAAAAAAGACTAAGGAAAAATACCTCATAAAACTGATAAGACGTTAGTAAAATGAAAAAATCACCGTTTCGAAAAAAATAATTTTAGAAAATGGGAATTATTCTACTAATTTTGCTCAAATATAAAATTTTTTTAATATAAATAAACAATTAGAATACAATTAACTATGTATAAATCTATCAACCTATTGGCAATTAAGCAATTAAGCTCATTGTTAATTATTTTCAATTTGCTTGTTTTTAATTCAATCTACGGACAAGATGGGGCACTTCCAAAAAACTGGCATCAACTTGACTTTAAATCCGACAAGTATCACGGAGTAAGCTCCGAGAAAGCCTTACAAATTTTAAAAAACAGAAAACCTAAAACCATCGTAGTAGCCGTTTTGGACTCCGGAGTGGAAATAGATCATGAAGATCTAAAAGATAATATTTGGACCAATCCCGGAGAAATACCAAATAATGGAAAAGATGACGATGGAAATGGATATATCGATGACGTTCACGGCTGGAATTTTCTAGGAAATTCTAAAGGAGAAAATATAAACTCCGATAATTATGAGGCTACGAGAATATACGCCAAAATGAGATATAAATATGACAATGCAGATCCAACAAAACTTACAAAATCTCAAAAAAAAGAATATAATGAATATTTAAAACTTAAAGAAGATACTGAAACCAAAAGACAACAAGCTCAAACCACATTAGCAGAAGCCGATCTTACCAAAACTATGATTAGCAAAACATTTGAAGCTTTGGACAAAGAACTCAATGGTAAAGAATTGGATGATGAGACCATTGAAAAATTAACTCAATCTAATAATGAATTTTTGGTTGCTGCAGGTAATATTATCAAAGAAGTAAAGCTTCAGGTTCCCAATGTAAAAACAAGTAAAGAAATTCAAGATTTAATTTTTGAAGATTTTGATAATTCTACAAAAGATATGGTCGCTGATTATCAATATCATTTTAATCCTGATTTTGATGCCAGAAAATTGATAGGAGATCAGAACACTGATGAGAATTTTAGATATTATGGCAATAATGATGTAGAAGGCCCCGATGCCACACACGGCACTCATGTTGCAGGATTGATTGCTGCTTCAAGAAAGAATAATCTCGGCATGCAAGGTGTAGCAGATCATGTAAAAATAATGTCGGTTCGTTGTGTGCCTGATGGAGACGAACACGATAAGGATATTGCCAATGCAATCCGCTATGCTGTAGATAACGGTGCCAGCATCATCAATATGAGTTTTGGCAAAGCTTACTCTCCACAAAAACATTTGATCGATGAGGCAGTGAAATATGCAGAATCCAAAGACGTACTTCTCGTTCATGCTGCAGGAAATGGCGCCTCGGATAATGATCACAACAGCAATTTCCCAAATAGAAAATTCCAAAAGAAAAAATTCTTTGGTAAAAACTTGGCAAAAAATTGGTTAGAGATAGGTGCTCTTTCATTTCAATCTGCTCCCAATTCAATAGCAACTTTTTCAAACTATGGCAAAAAAGATGTAGACCTATTTTCTCCGGGCGTGGCCATTTATTCCACTGTAACTGACAATGGTTATCAAAATCTTCAGGGCACTTCCATGGCCAGTCCAATTGCGGCCGGTGTTGCAGCTATAGTGAGATCATACTTTCCTGAATTGACAGCAAAACAAGTAATTTCGGTACTAAAATCTTCGGTTTCTCCTATTGACGAAAAAGTCTTTAGACCTCAAGTGAGAGATTTGGTTTACATGAAGGAATTGTGTAATACCGGAGGAGTGATCAATGCCGAAAAAGCGGTTCAACTCGCCATTCAAACAAAGGGTAAGAAGAAAATAAAATCAACAGATAACAATATAAATCCTGTCAAAGTGGAACAGGATAAAATTATCAAACCTTAAACAATAAAGGTTTTATCCATCTGCTGATTATCCACCCGACGGATAATCCTATTATGCTGCCGGCAAGCACATCGACAGGAAAATGGACTCCAACCATAATCTGGGCGAAGCCAATGCTCAGTGCCCATAAAAACAACAACCAGGTCCAGGTGCCTAAAACTGTAGCAAAACTAAACCACAATAAACTTGCTAATGCCATGTGATTGCATGCATGGGAGGAAGGGAAACTATATGCAGAACTACACTGTATGATTGGCTCAAATTGTTCATTAAAATTGACTTCATTACAAGGCCTTGCCCGTTTTACTGTCTTTTTGATCAATGTAGATGAAATCTGATCGGAAAGAGTAATGGTCAAGATGATTAAAATCAAGCATCTCCAAAACTGATTTCGATAGATCAAAATAAGATTAAAAATCAACATTAAATACAAGGGAGTCCAAAATAATTTATCACGCCACAAAGCATAGAAATAGTCTATCCAAGAACCTCTGCAATGTTCTTGCAGCCATAGAAACCATTGATGATCCAATTCCAGTATATAATCCATAAAGTGACAGCTTGTCAAGATTCTTCCAATTGCGATTTGATCATAACCCAATCAAATCAAAAAAAAGATTCAGGAATATTTATTTTACCGGGAAAGATAGCTATTTTCTCTTTAAAACAGAAACAAACCTTTAGAATCTCTGTTAATTTATGAATTCAGTTTTAGATAATTGATGAAACTGTTTTTAGTTTTTGAAAAATAATGTTTATCCAATTTGGTCAATAAAGTTCTCCTTCAATTGTTATGAGTCTTATCGTTTCTGTTTCCGGTATTCGTGGCACAATCGGTGGATCTGTGGGGTCTAATCTAACACCCATAGATATTGTAAAATTTGCTACTGCCTACGGAAGTTTTATTAAACAAAAAACATCCAATCCAAAAATTATCATAGGCCGAGACGGTAGAATCTCCGGTCCTATGGTCTCCGATCTTGTGATAAGAACTCTACAAGCTCTCGGGATAGATTTAATAGATGCCGGATGGAGCACAACTCCTTCTATTGAAATGGCCGTTATTACCGAAAAATTGGACGGCGGAATAATCCTTACTGCAAGTCATAATCCAAAAGAATGGAACGCATTAAAATTGCTCAATGCTCAAGGTGAATTTCTGTCAGCTCAAGATGGTGAAGAGATTGTCAAATTATCCCAATCTGATACTGTACAGTTTTCTCAGATAGATAAACTAGGAAAAATAAGGGCCTGGGATCAGAGTGTAGATTCTCATATTGCTCAGATTCTCCAATTGCCGTTGGTGTTAAAAAATAAAATCCAATCCAAAAAATTTAAAGTCATCGTGGATTGCATCAACAGCACCGGAGCCATTGCAATTCCAAAATTAATGAATGCTTTGCATTGCGATTTTAGCTTGATCAATGAAACTGTTTCCGGAGATTTTGCTCACAATCCTGAGCCTTTGCCATCTCATCTTACAGACTTGATCCAACTGTGTAAAAAAGAAAAATGCATCGGTATAGCAATAGACCCCGATGTAGACAGACTTGCTCTAATTGACGAACAAGGAAATTATTTTGGAGAAGAATATACTTTGGTCGCTGTAGCGGATTATATCCTTTCCAAAACTCCGGGAAACACTGTTTCCAATTTATCCTCATCTCGAGCTTTGCGTGATCTTACAGCTAGTTATAATCAATCCTATTCTGCTTCTGCAGTCGGCGAAGCCCATGTGGTAAAATTAATGAAAGAGACAAATGCGGTGATTGGTGGCGAAGGGAACGGAGGCATTATCTATCCGGAGCTGCATTACGGCCGCGATGCACTTGTAGGAATCTCTCTTTTATTATCCTATCTTGCCGAATCTAATCTGAATTTATCTCAACTAAAATCAAGATACACTCAGTATTTTATGTACAAAGATAAAATGGAGCTGGACCCATCTCTTGATTACAATCAACTAATAAGCTATTTAATAAATGAGTATAGCTCAGAACAAATCAACACCATTGATGGATTGAAAATAGACTTTAAAGATTCATGGTTGCATCTGAGAAAATCCAATACAGAACCCATTATTAGAATCTATTCGGAAGCACTTTCGGAACCATTGGCAAAAGATCTAGTGGACCAAATTAAAATCAAAATATCAGATTTTCGTGCATGAAACAAAGAATTTATTTGGACAATGCAGCCACGACAGCTTTGCATCCCGAGGTGGCTCAAACCATGTATGAAACTTCTATTTCGATCTTTGGCAATCCTTCTTCCATTCACCAAGATGGTGTGCGTGCTAGAAATTTAATCGAAGAATCAAGGAGAAAAATAAGCGACATACTGCATTGCAGTCCCGGCCAAATTTATTTTACTTCCGGAGGAACAGAAGCTAACAACATGATCCTTCGATCTGTAATCGAATTGCAGCAAATTAAAACTGTTTACACAACATATATTGAACATCCTTGCATTCTTAATCCATTGTCTGAGCTTCAAAAAAAATTTAATTTTAAAATTCAATTCATTTCTGTAACCAATGCAGGAATCATTGATTATGAAGAATTGGAAAGTAAATTAAGCAATGATCATGAAAAAAAATTAGTCTCTCTAATGCAGCTCAATAATGAACTTGGAAGTGTTCATGACCTTAGCATTATAGCTAAGATATGCAAGCTACATTCAGCCTATTTTCATTCGGATACCACACAAAGTATTGGGCTAATGCCCATGAATGCAGAAGAACTTGGTATTGATTTCTTTTGTGGTTCAGCTCATAAGTTTCATGGCCCTAAAGGAATTGGATTTGTTTACTTCAAAGAACCCGGACTTCATCAAGCCTTGATTCATGGTGGTGGACAAGAACGCAATATGAGATCTGGCACGGAAAATACAATTGGAATTGCCGGACTTACAAAAGCGCTTGAGCTCATTCATCAAAACAAGAATTCGATATTGACGCATTTGGAGTTTTTAAACCAATATTGCAAACAACAACTCTCGCAGCATTTTCCTCAATTGGAATTCTTTGGAACCAAAGAAACAACTCATCCTAAAATATTGACATTCCATTGTCCAAGTTTTTCCGGTATAGAAATGTTGTTGATCAACCTTGACATTCATGGAATTTCTGTGTCAGGAGGCAGCGCTTGCAGCTCCGGAGCAGAAAAGAAATCCCATGTAATGCAGCAATTAAAACCTGATAGCGATGGAAGAAGTATAAGAATTTCTTTTGCATACAATAACACAAAAGTTGAAATAGATCAATTGATCCTTGTTCTTAAAAAACTATTGCCCAATCAAGAATAAAAAAAACAAGCTACAATCAAGATTTCTTAAGGATAAATTAAATATTTTTTTCGTTTCATTTTGAAGTCAGCCATTCCCTTGCTCCAGGATTTTCTGATTTCGGTTTCCTTGGCTCCTTTGAGAATCATTGTTCTTAGTTGATCTGTTCCTGCCAATTGATCTATAAAATGAGTTCTGAGAAAGAAACTATCTTTATTAGGAAAATTCTGAAATGCATCTAACAAATAGCTTAATTGAATTTTTTTCTCATTGAATATGTTTTGAGCAGGAAATGATCTCAAACTTCTCCCAAAACATTTCTTTCCTTCTTGGGGAGGATTCATTGCTCCTTCTTTATCCATTGGAGTAAAAGAACTATCTCTAATGAGCAAATTAGGATGTCCAAAAATTTGAAATGGAGCCTCAGTGCCACGACCCAAACTGATTTCTGTACCTTCAAAAAAACACAAAGAAGGGTATAACCATACGGCTCTCGAATTTGGCAAATTCGGAGATGGTTTTATGGGCAACTCCAGCATGAGCTCATGATGATAATTCTTGCAAGGAATGACTGTAAGCTTCAATTCCTTAGCTCGATTGATCCAATGTTCTCCCTGAATCATTTTTGCCAATTCGCCTATCGTCATCCCATAAACTATAGGAATGGGATCTACACCTACAAAAGACCTGAATGCTGTATCTAAAACAGGTCCGTCCACATAATGTCCGTTGGGGTTTGGTCTGTCCAGTACAATCAGTTCCTTGCCTTGCTCTGCACAAGCTTCCATTACATAATGCAAACTCGAAATAAAAGTATAAAATCGAACACCCACATCTTGTATATCAAACAAAACTAAATCAACACCGGCCAAATCTTCGAGACTCGGTTTTTTCTTCTTGGAACTGTATAAAGATAAAATGGGCAAACCGGTTTTTGCATCAGATTGATTCTTTATATGAGCACCTGCATCTTGCTGCCCACGGATTCCGTGCTCCGGAGCAAACAACTTGACAATTCTAACGTCTCGGCTCAACAAACTGTCAACCAAGTGAGTTTTTCCTATTCTGCTGGTTTGATTGCAAACTACGGCGACATTCCTTCCTTTAAGCAAGCTTAAATACAAATCCAATTGTTCGCTACCGGATTTAAGCGGCTTTTGTTGTTTACATCCGGGCTTCATGCCAAATGAAAAAATTTCCATCAACGATAGAATAAAAATCAAACTTAAAAAATAAGTTTGTGTTTTATACTTATTGTTTTTCCCAAAATACATGCCACAAAAATTTGCCATAATTGATATTGAAACAACAGGAGGTCGTGCTTCGTACGACAAAATTACAGAATTTGCTGCAATAATTATCCAAGATCAACAAATCATTCAGAGCTATTCCACATTAATTAATCCGGAGCGCTCGGTCCCTTTAGAAATTACAAGACTTACAGGGATCACTAACGAAATGGTCAAAGAAGCTCCGAGATTTTATGAAGTTGCCAAAGATATTATTCTGTTGCTTCAAGATTGTATTTTTGTTGCACACAATGTAATGTTCGATTATTCCTTTGTAAAGGAAGAGTTTGCTAGACTTGGCTTTCCTTTTTCAATGAAAAAATTGTGCACTGTTCAGCTAAGTAAGAAATTTTTTCCTCAACTTAAAACTTACAATCTTGATAGGCTCATCAAGCATTTCAATATAGAAGTCTTGCACCGTCATAGAGCTTATGATGATGCATTGGCGACAGTCCGGATTTTTATTGAAATTTTAAAAGCAAATCCTTATGGCGAAAATCTCAATAAAAATCTTAAATCATTGATCAGCGAGAGTAAACTTCCCGCTGGTTTGAGCTTGGATGAACTTAAACTAATGCCGGAAGAATGTGGGGTTTACTTTATGAAAACTGAAGACGAACGTATAGTATATATCGGCAAGAGTGTCAATATCAAAGAACGCATTATTCAACATTTTAATGACACAGGTTCCAAAACAACAAAACTGCTTCACTCCGTTCATCATATTGATTTTCAATTAACAGGCAGTGAACTTTTAGCCTGTTTATTGGAGGCTCAATACATCAGAGAATACAGTCCTGAGGCCAATCGCGCTCTACGTAAACAAAACAGAAAGTTTGCAATTTATGCAGAAACACTGCCCAATGGTTTAAAACAACTTACTTGCAAACAAATCGAATGGCTAAAGCAACAAGATTATGAACAAGTGCTAACATTTATAGCGACCAAACGCGGAGGGCAAATGTATATCAACAATCTTATTGAAAAATATGAACTGTGTTCTGAACCATTTCAGGGTTCTAAATTATTCAATAAACCCTGCAACGCCTATCAATTTGGAAAATGCAAAGGAGTATGCATTGGCAAAGAAAGCATTGAAGAATATTTGCTTCGATTCAATCAACTCATGAATGAAATTAACACCATCTTCAAATCAGATTTCCTCTTGACAGATGTAGGCAGAACCGAAGATGAACAAGCATTGATCTTAGTCAAAGACGGTTATTGCCAGGGAACAGCTCTTCTCAACAAAGATATCCAAATTCAAGATACAGAAACTCTAATGGACTATCTCGAACCCTATTATGGATCTATAGAAACCAATAAAATAATTCAGTTATTTATACAAAAGAAAAAATATCTGAGCTTCAAAAAGATAAGCTATGACAAAAAGCTGAATAACAATTTTCAATAAAAACGAATGATTAAAATGAAAAATATTTCTAATTAGCCCTCCGCATTTACACCAAACTAAATAAAAATTTCATTCAAAATAGAATATTGAGAAAATCATCTACGACCCTCATAATGAATACAAAGGCGTTAAGAAATGAAAACAGCCTTGATCTTTTGGTTCTTTTGGATCAAGCCAAAAGAACATTGAAAAACACAGACCAAAAGTCAGAAAACTCCAAGCTAAAAACAAGGATATTCTCTTCATCTTCGGCATTTTTCATTAATACAAAAAAAGAATTAAAAATAAAAATCCACAACCTCAGTCAATCGCCATCAAACGTGCATAGTGAACAACACGCTCTCGAATTAACTCAACTCTAGTTTTACCCTTCTCAGCTGCAGGATATGAAATTCCTCTCGAAACATTAATCAACAACCCTCCACCTCCATTTCTTCCGTTCCGTATGGTCGACTCCAAATCTCCTCCCTGCTCCCCTACTCCCGGCACAAGTAAAAAATGATGGGGAATCCATTGCCGAATTTGTACAAACTCCTGTGGTCTGGTCGCCCCTACAACAAACATGATCCGATCACTGAATGGTGAATTTGAAAAAGTCGAAATCACTTGCTTGTACAGAGCACCTCCGGTTTTCATCTCCTGCAATTCAAAATCAATTGCACCCGGATTGGAGGTAAGCGCGAGAATGATGGAAACCTTATTTTCATACTGTAAAAAAGGTTCCAAACTATCAACTCCCATATAAGGATGCAGTGTAATCGCATCAAAATTCAAATGATCAAAAAAAAAGTTTGCGTACTGCTTCGATGTATTTCCTATATCGGCACGTTTTGCATCTGCAATCAAAAAACATTCTTTGGGCAACAACTCCATGAGCTCTTCCAGCTGTTGATAACCTTTACTTCCCAAGGTTTCAAAGAATGCAATATTAATTTTATAAGCGATGGCTATATCTTTACTTTGTTCGATAATCTCCTCACAAAATCGGACCAAGGGTTTTTCTTGAGACAATAGTTCTGCATTCATTTTGCCAAGATCCGGATCAAGACCTACACAAAGAAAATGTTTCCTTTGTCGTATCAATGAAGAGATTTCTTGAATTTTTTTCACCATACCCAATTAAGCCATTTGAACAATCTTTGTGGGATTCATAGTTTTATTTCTCAGCTCGACACGTTCCACGACCTGTCTTGCAATTTCTGTAAACAATTCTGTAGAAGCATCTTCATCAAACAAAGAAATTTCATGATCTGCTCTGGCGCGTATAGATTCATAGATTGGAACCTGACCCAGTAGTTTTGATTTTGTAAAATCTGCCAATCTCTGCCCACCTCCTTTTCCAAAAATAAAATACTTTTTCTCAGGAGCATCATCCGGAACAAAGAAAGCCATATTCTCAACCACACCAACTATCGGAACAGCAATTTGATCCAACATAAACATATTGGCAGCCTTGATGGCATCAGCCACTGCAACTTCCTGCGGTGTGGTCACCAACACAACTGCAGTCACCGGAATTGTCTGCACCAAAGTCAACTGAATATCGCCCGTACCCGGCGGAAGATCAATCACCAAATAATCCAAATCAGGCCACACCGTATCTTGAAAAAACTGCTTAATAATAGCCGCCAATCTTGGTCCACGCAATACAACTGCCTGCTCAGGCTCGATGATATTCCCTAACGAAATGACAGGAATTCCCTTCACATCAATCGGGATCAAATAATTCTTCCCTTGCACCTGACGAATAGCAGGACGATGAGATTTGATTCCAAAAATAGTAGGCATGGAAGGACCATATAAATCAGTGTCAAGAACCCCCACTTTGAATCCCAAAGCATGCAGTCTCAGAGCAAGATTCGCACTCACCGTCGACTTCCCGACTCCACCCTTGCCTGAGGCCACTGCCACAAAATTTTTTATCTGAGGGACGACAGTGTTTGGAGCCTCGCTGCTGGCCTGCTTTGTCACAAAATGAGCATTGATGTTGAGCTCAGGCAACTTCTCCTGAAATGCAAGATGAATGGCCTCAAAAAGCTCGGCGCGATGAGCATAATTGGCAGAAGGCAGATGCACATTAAAAAACAGCTGCTGCTGATCCAATTTAAGATCACGCACCATTTTCAGCTGCAGCAGATTGGATTTCGATTGCGGCTCGAGGATACTCTCCAACACCGCCATGATTTGATCAGTTGTAAACTCCATACAGGCTTATGAACTGCAAAATTAGCCTATTTGAGCCTGGAAATGCTTATTTATTTCATGATTTTCGAAGCAATTTTTAAATTCATTATGCTGTGCCCTGCCGTTCCGGCAGGTCGCCACCCTACGGGGTTCACTGCGTTCCGTGCTTCGCACAGCTCCCTACAGGGAGCTCCCTTCGGGCGGCTCACAGAATTGGTATAATAATGATATGCAGTCCCGCTAGGGACAAAATACAGGTCGCAAGCAATCCAATATTAAAATCTGAAATTGACAAAATTATACAAGCTCAAAATTCATCTCTTCATTGCCTCATCTGTCCCACTAGGGACAAAATATTGGTTTAGCTTTATTCAATTAATGCAGTTCACATATTCGGTCCCGATAGGGGCAAAATATTGGCTTAGCATTTATTCAATTAATGCAGTTCACAAATTCGGTCCCGCTAGGGACAAAATATTGGTCGCACAGCAAAATTGATCCTTGTATTGCCTCCCATGTCCCGCTAGGGACAAAATATTGGTTTAGCTTTATTCAATTAATTCAGTTCACATATTTTCAAGTCCCGCAAGGGACAAAATACAGGTCGCATAGCAATCCAATATTGAATTTTTAGCTTGCTTATCATTCTATAAACTAATACCATTTATATCGCGTGCCTACGGCACGCCAACTGCTTTCCCTGTTTTCTTCTGACCGATGTGCAGCCCCTAACGGGACTTTATTTAATGGTCACAGATTTAGCTATTCTGTCCCGATAGGGACTAAACGCAGGTCGCTACAATTCAAAAACAAGCTAAAGGATGGTCTATCTTCATAGTTTGAAAGCCAGTGCCACTTAAAAAACAAAATCCTTGCAACCATCTCAGCTACAAGGATTTATAATTTTATTTGATTGTGATCCCGTTGGGATTCGAACCCAAGGCCCATACATTAAAAGTGTATTGCTCTACCAGCTGAGCTACGGAATCAAAGCCACGATTTTAAAATCGAGCTGCAAAAATACAGCTTGTTTCCACAATTCAAAAATATATTGCAAATTAATTCATATTAAAATAAATTATAATATTTTGTTTGTTATATTACAATATTTTATAATATTTGCAGCTTGTTTCGACTAAAACTCAAAATTATGGAATTCGGATTCGACCAAAAATTCCGTTCTGCTCTATTGTTTTTACTCCAGCTTGTAGCCGGTTTTAAACTCTATTCTACCTCCGTAATTACGCCGGATCATCTTGGCCAATTGGCTCAAAATGCTTCCCAGGTTTTGGTCTGCAAGATCACTAGCCAATCTCTTCTGGCTCATGAAGAATTCATGCAAAAAGCTTATCAGGCTACAGTTCTCAGAACCATCAAAGGAAAAACAATAGAAGGGCGCAAAATTACCATCCCCAGATTGCATTTTTTTAATTACGAAATGGTCTGCTCTTCAACAGGCGATATAGAACTTGAGGAAAACGAAATTTACCTTTTATTCTTAGATAAAGTCAATAATTACTTTCAGCCCAAATTATTGTCCATAGCAATCTATCAGCAATCTGCTCGTAATAATGAATTGTACTGGGTTCCAATCCCTGCCTCAAGAGAAATTTTATCTGTTTCAGAAAGTGATTATGATCCTCAGGCTGTCTATCAATTTGAACCCTTACTTAGACAGCTCAAACTGTACAGCTCTTCCTTGAGTCAATGGAACGAAACCGCAGTAAGAGCCCCTTACAATGCTGAGAGTTTTGAAATCGTTCATAGAGGTCCTCCTCCTGCAGATTGTCATTATCTCAATAGCGGTGGTCAAAATTTCCGATGGACCACAT
Source organism: Saprospiraceae bacterium UBA3362 (assembly GCA_002360455.1). Lineage (GTDB taxonomy): Bacteria > Bacteroidota > Bacteroidia > Chitinophagales > Saprospiraceae > Vicinibacter. The sequence continues at coordinate 48,458 of DEQQ01000086.1, read as the reverse complement.
TCCAAAACAATCTTAATGTCAACTACAGATGGGCCGCAGGCGGTGATGCATCTTATTCGGGTGGAATTACTCAAACACAAAATGCTCTCAGTGATATGACTAGCAATTATGGGGGCATTATAATTACTCAAGCGGGAACTCACAATTATACACCCAACTGCGTGGGAGGTTCTGCGGCAAGCGGAAATTTTATAAGCTTTGTCAATAGTCTTGGAGGCTATAGAAATACATTAATCATTTACAATGACCCATGCAACGAGATCCCCAATTTAGTGGGCTGCAGTGGTATTTTGGGCATTAGCGGATTATATGGCATTAGTACTCATAGCTATGGTGGTGTAACTTGGTACACCGGCGGTTACGGATATACTATAATGAATAATGATATAGGCCCCTGTCTTAATTCAACTCAATACAAGCTTGTAATGACGCACGAGCTTACGCACACACTGGCTGTAGATCACACCCCTGTGACTTCTGCCAACATGTATGCTTATTGTTGCAATGCCATTTCAAGCACAGATATAGAATGTCTTAATTATGTCTATACACCTCCGGGCCTTGCATTGAACCATTTTACACTCATTTTAGAACGACAGGATGATGGATTGAAATTGAGAATTGATCAAGAACTTTTTGATGATCAATGGTTGATCTTTCAAATTTCAAATGATGGAATTCATTTCTCCGATTTGCACCAAGCTTCCAAAAACACAGAGATTCTTTATAAAAATTCTGCAACTAAAAATTTATACTTTAGAGCTCAAATCCAATTTAAAAATGAACATGAACTGTTGTATTCCAATATCATTAGTTATCAATCAAATGAACAAAACACCGATGAACTGTCTGTAATATGTTATAATCGATACGTCGAAATACATTGGCCAAAAACCCATCAAAATTCTACAGCAGAGCTTGAAATTTTTTCATTTTCAGGACAGCGAATTTACTTCAAAGAATTCATGCTTAATCAACAAACAAACACACTGTATTTATCCGAGTTGTCTCCGGGAACCTATGTTGTCAAATGCACATGGAATGGCCAAACTTGCATCCGGCGTGCAGTGATTTTTAATTAAAAAAAACAAGCTAAAGATCCACAATTAAACCTTCTTGCCCGAGAATGGTATTATCAAAATATTGTTTACATTCGTTCAAGATCAGGTTTAAATCTTCGTACCGAGAACTGTAATGTCCTGTAATTAATAATTGAACTTCGGCTTTTTGGGCAAACTGAGCTACAGCTGCTGCGGTAGAATGTTTTGTAAGCTCTGCTTTTTCATCCAAGTCTTGCAAATACGTGGTTTCATGATATAAAGCATTGGCATTGCGAATGTAGGGCAACTGACTTATTTCAACCCTATTGTCACTGGCATAACAATAAGATCTATCCAAATGATTGGAATGATTTTGTTGCAACTGTTCTTGAAATCTATATCCTATTGTTGGAATCCGATGCTTCAAAGGAAAATGAAGCACCCGAACAGTCTCGTCAGAGTAACATACAGAAGATTGCTCCGAATCGAGAATATGGAACTTTATCGGAAATGAGGTATGTGAATATGTAAGTTCAAGACAAGAATTGATATAAAGGTCCAATCCGGTAGGACCATATAGATGCAGAGGTTCTGTTCTCCCTGCAAGAGCAAAACTATTAATAAGTCCTGGCAATCCTAATACATGATCCCCATGCAAATGAGAAATAAAAATATGCGAAATCCTAAACGTCCTTACGTGATGTTCTGCAAGTCTGTTTTGTGTCCCTTCGCCGCAATCCATGAGAAACAACTTTTCATGAACATTGATCAGCTGTGAAGAAGGGTATCTGCCTTTGTAAGCTACAGCAGAGCTGCAACCCAAAATAGTTACCCTAAACATCTTAAAGTTCATTCCTCCTCAGATAAATCTCTTTCGATATCTTCCATGAAGACATAATCTACAGCTTCCTCCAAAGTTGGAATTATAGTAAGAATATCTGTTAATTTCGAAATTTCAAGAAGATTAGAAATACTTGAGCTTTTGATGTTGGTCAGGATAAATGAACCATAATCCTTCCACAATCGATTTGCTGTAAGTATAGAGCTTAAGCCGGAGGAGTCCACATAATCCAAATTTTCCATATCCAAGATAAGGTTTTTCACCCCCTCGTTTCTCAAAAAAACAAACTCACTCTTCAGCTGAGGAGCAATGACAGAGTTTAGGTTCTTTTCTTCTAATTGGAATATGCTGTAACGATCCTGTTTGTCAATAGAATATTTCATGACGAATGATTTCAAATTATTGTTTTACAACAATTTATATATTAAAATGATTAAATATAATATAATTCACAGTTGTGAATCAGGATGCAAATTAAAGATAAAATCTCCAAACTTTTAAGCTTTTTTGTTTGTTATTCAAGCTCTTTATTCCCAAAAGTCAAGAATTTTGGGCAACATTTACAAGATTTAGCATATATTTATACTGAAATTAGTTATTGCAATAAGCTTAATGAACAATAGAAGATTTTCACAACAGGTCAAAAAAGTATTGGCCAATAGTCGCGAAGAAGCTTTAAGGTTAGGTCATGACTATATAGGCACAGAGCATATTTTACTTGGAATGATCCAAGAAAAAGAAACCTTGGCTGTCCAAACCTTAAAAGCGTTTAGAATAGATTTGGAAGAGCTTAGATTCAAAATTGAAGAAGCCATTCCGGTAAAAAAAGGAGAAGATGCAAGTTTTCAAGTGGGAAATTTACCCTTGAACAAACAAGCTGAAAAAGTTTTAAAATTCACCTATTTAGAAGCTAAAATTTCTAAAGAAGAAGAGATTTATCCTGAGCATTTAATGTTGTCCATACTAAAACACCATGAAAATTTGGCAGCTTCAATACTCGAATATTTCAAAGTAGATTATGATTCTTATAAAATAGAGTTGGATTATATTTCCAATGATATTCACAATGATACAGAAGCTCAAGAGCCGGATATTAGGATGGATGCTACTTCGGATTCGGATTCTTTTGATGATGAAGGGAGCAGTTCATCTTCTTTTTCAAAACGCTCCGGAAACAAATCTCAAACACCGGTTTTGGATAACTATGGAAGAGATATATCAAAATTGGCAGAGGATGGCAAACTTGATCCTATTGTAGGTAGAGAGCAGGAGATAGAGCGTGTATCGCAAATTTTAAGTCGACGTAAGAAAAATAATCCTATTCTTATTGGCGAGCCGGGAGTTGGAAAAACGGCCATCGCGGAGGGACTTGCATTGAGAATTTTACAGAAAAAAGTTTCACGGACGCTTTTCAATAAGCGGATTGTCATGTTGGATTTGGCCGCTTTGGTAGCCGGAACAAAATATCGTGGTCAGTTCGAAGAGAGGATCAAAGCCATCATGAATGAGCTTGAAAAATCGAGAGATGTAATCTTGTTCATTGATGAAATCCATACCATGGTGGGAGCCGGTGGAGCCACAGGATCTCTTGATGCCTCCAATATTTTTAAGCCTGCTTTGGCTAGGGGTGAACTCCAATGTATTGGCGCTTCTACTCTGGATGAATACAGGCAACATATCGAGAAAGATGGTGCATTGGACAGAAGATTCCAAAAAGTGATGATCAATCCACCAACTGCAGAAGAGGCCATTCAAATTTTACAAAATATCAAACCAAAATACGAAGAATATCATTCTGTAAATTATTCTGATGATGCCATTGATGCTTGCGTTAAGTTGAGCGATAGGTATATCACAGATCGTTATTTGCCGGATAAAGCAATTGATGTTTTGGATGAAGTTGGAGCTAGAGTTCATCTAAAAAATATTCATGTTCCAAAACACATAGAAGAAATCGAAAAACAAATAGATCTTGTTCGTGAGCAAAAAAATAATGCAGTAAAAAGTCAGCAATACGAAAAAGCTGCAGACTATAGGGACATGGAATCTAAATTGCTCAGAAGACTTGAGCAATCAAAACAAGAATGGGACGATGAGGCAAAAACCAAAAGATTTCCTGTGAGTGCAGATGACATTGCAGAAGTAGTCTCCATGATGACCGGAATTCCTGTAAAACGTGTAGCCCAAACGGAGAGTGCCAAATTGATCAATATGTTTGAGCAGCTGCAAGGCTCTATCATAGGACAAGATGAAGCTTTACAAAAAATAACCAAAGCAATACAGCGCAATCGAGTTGGGCTGAAAGATCCAAACAAACCAATAGGCAGTTTCATTTTCCTTGGACCAACAGGTGTAGGAAAAACAGAAATGGCCAAAACCTTGGCAAGATTTCTTTTTGACAGTGATGATTCGCTGATCAGAATTGACATGTCCGAGTATATGGAAAAATTCACGGTTTCCAGATTGATCGGTGCGCCTCCGGGATATGTAGGTTACGAAGAAGGTGGAATGCTCACAGAGAAAGTGAGAAGAAAACCTTACTGTGTAGTTCTTCTCGATGAAATAGAAAAAGCGCATCCTGATGTGTACAATATTTTACTCCAAGTGTTGGACGAAGGTCAGCTTACAGACGGTTTGGGACGTAAGGTGGATTTCAAAAATACGATTATCATTATGACCTCCAATATTGGAGCAAGACAGCTCAAAGATTTTGGTCAAGGAGTTGGATTTGCAACACAGGCCAGAGTAGAGAGTCAAGATGAGCATGCAAAATCAGTGATCAAAAATGCGCTAAAAAAGACATTCAGCCCGGAATTTCTCAACAGGATAGACGATGTAGTAGTCTTCAATTCTCTTGAGAAGGAAGAAATCTTTAAGATCATCAATTTGGTTGCTGCTTCTCTAATTAAGAGAGTAGAAGGTCTCGGCTATAATATCCAAATCAGTCCTGAAGCCATGGAGTTTTTGGCCGAAAAAGGCTACGATCCACAGTTTGGTGCAAGACCCTTACATCGAGCTATCCAAAAGTACTTAGAGGATCCTTTAGCTGAGTTTTTGTTGAAGCACAGTGCAGATCAAGGTACCAAGTTGAAGGCTGTGATCAATGAAGAAAAAGACGGAATCCTGATTCAAGCCAGCAGCAAGTCCAGCTCCGTAAAAAAACAAAGCTGATAAAAATTGCAGAAATTTATTGCTAAATCACGAGCTACAGGAATTGAATATCAAGTTCCGGCTGATAGGAATTTTTCAAGGTAAATATTTATATTATATTTTTTAATAATATAATAAATGCTGATACTATTGCAACTGCGTGAGAATAGTTCAAATACAATGTAAAATTCAGCAAGCTGACCTTACCTTCCTAAAATCTTTATCACAAATGTTTCAAAAATTAGCTTGATAATTTTTACCCTCATATTATAATCTTTTTAACTTTGTATTAATTAACCAAAACTATATCCATTGAATTTAAGAAAAAGACCTAATCCCCTGGACGAACTTAAAAGCCAGATTAAAACCAATTCCGAAATCAGAACACCATCTGTTCGACTCATAGGCGAAGATTTTGATGAAATAAGTCAAGCTGCAGGCAAAGAAATTGTTGCCGGAGTTTACTCTACCCAAGAGGCATTACGCTGGGCAAGAGAGATGGGAGTAGACCTTATTGTAATTACTGAAAAATCGGACCCTCCTGTTTGTAAGATTATTGACTTCAACAAATTTATTTATCTAAAAAAGAAAAAAGATAAAGAGTTAAAATCCAAAACAGCCAAAGTAGTCATCAAAGAAATTCGCTTTGGCCCCAATACGGATGAGCATGATTTTGAATTCAAACTCAAACATGCCATCAAATTTTTGGAAGAAGGCTCTAAAGTCAAAGCTTTTGTACAATTTAGAGGACGAGCCATCATCTATCAAGATAGAGGTGAACTGATTCTTCTTAAATTTATGAAAGAATTGGAACCTTACGGAGCTGCTGAGGAATTGCCTAGGTTAGAAGGGAAAAGAATGCATATTATTCTTAGTCCTAAAAAACAAAATAAATCAAACAGTTAATTGGATTTTATAGATTTGAAAATCGTAAGGCCAAAATAAAATTCTGTGAGGAGGCTGTAGGGCTCGGTCTATAGGCGCAAAGCGACTATAGACGGAACGAAGTGAACCCCGAAAGACTCCGACCCATGCAGGCATGGGGCACAGCAAAACAAAAATTGTATTCATATCATTCTAAAAATTGAATATGAGCGAAAATAAAATATTGGGAATAGGTTCGAGAGTGCGTCATCCGGCTTTTCAGGAAGGTGTTATTATTGCAGTGGAGCTCGCGGCATATCAAGTGTGTTTTATTCAGTTCGGAATAAAAACGGTTGGAAAAGATTATACACAATGGGAAATTATTGACGCTATTGAAACTACGGAGTCTGTCTCTTTTTCTGAAGCCGAAAAAGCATTAGCAAAAATATTGCGCGCCTGGAGTGATATCTCAGAAGTAGTTCCCATCGGTGACAAATGGAAAGGCGGTGTGCTCATTCTTAAGCCCGGAGAAGCAGGACTAAAAGAAAAAGAAATTCCTGTAGAAACTTTTTTTCATAAAATAATTATGGTTCGGGATCGCTTGAGAGTTATGGAACAACGTGTCAATGCGAGCAAACTGGATGAAGAAGAAAAAATTAACCTTCAACAATACATCACAAGAATTTACGGAAGTCTAACTACTTTTAATATCCTATTTAAAAATAAAGAACAACAATTTATTGGTGAAAAATCAGAATAATTTCATCTTCGAATCCATTCGTTTTTCAATCCTATAGGATATATTCAAAATAAAAAGGCTTTGATCTTGCGACCAAAGCCTTTCTTTTTATTCAAAAAATTCAAATTAAACTATTGGAATAGTCAATTCTTGACCCGGATGAATGATATCCGGATTTTTCAGAACATCTCTATTCGCTTCAAAAATATGCTTGTACTTCATTGCATCATCATAATATTTTTTTGCAATCAAACTCAAACTTTCACCTTTGGCAACAGTGTGCTTTGTGTAGTAATCAGTGATTGCAACTTGAATATCTGCAACGATATCAGATGGGTTTTGTCCACCTGCTGCTTTTATTGCATCCCAGATTTGATCTTTCTCGTATTGAGTTTGAGCCAAACCTCTTACGCGAAGAATGCCATCTGTTTCTTGAACATCACCGTTTTGAATGTTTAAAGCTTTGCCTAATTCAAGGGCTTTGCTGTATTTTTGTTGAAGACTCATTAATAAGTTTTTTTAAATAATAATTAAATAATTGTTACGTAATTAAGACTTGATCTAATTCATTCAGTCAATGGCTAAACAACATTTTGACTAAATAAATTCAATAATTCCATAAAATTTTCATAATATTTTACACAAATATACAAATGAACCAGTTATATATTAATAATAAAATTAATATTTTGATCCTGCGCTTTCTTTTTATCTAAATTTGAGTGACTCTACAGGCTTAATTTTGGCTACAAAAGAACTGGGTAATATTAACACCAAAACGATGAGTCCGAAAAACAAAATATTAAGACCCAATACAGGCCACAGCTCAAGACTCACCGGAGCATGAGATAGATAATAATCTGCTTCACTTAATCGAATAAACTTATATTTTTTTTGCAACAAACAGAATCCTACTCCCAACAAATTCCCTAATAATATTCCCCAAAATAAAATATAAGATGAGTAGTATAAAAAAATCTTGCGTATACTGCTCACACGCATTCCAAGAGAACTCAGTACTCCTATGAGATAAACTCTCTCCAACACCAAAACCAACAGCATCACAATCATATTGATGATACAGACTAACAACACCAGACCTAAAATAAAATATTTATTGATGTCTTGTAATGCCAACCATTCAAAAATATTAGGAAATTTATTTCGAATCGTTTCCGAATAATATTTCATGGGAAGTATATCATCATAGATGATCTGACTAATTTGTTCTGCCTGCGCCACATTCCTAACACTGATTTCCAAACCTGTAGCTTGAGACTGATTCCAGTTTAAAATTTCTCTGATAAGATCAAGATGAATGATTGCAAATTTTTTGTCATACTCTTCCAAGCCTGTTTTATAAATCGCAGCAATTTTTAGCTTTCTTTTGAGATGTTCACCATTGGAGACAACATTAAGAATGAGTGCATCGCCCGGCTTCCAAGAATGTTCCAATGCCGTCTGCTCAGAGATTAGAATCTGTCTAATACAAGAAGAATCCCACAGTCCTACATCTCCTTCTTTTACATAGGTCTTAAATTGATCCCACTGAAACCTCTGATCCAGTCCTTTAAAAAACAAGCCCGCAGATTCTTCCTCTTTGTTGATAATGCCCGGAATAATTGCAAAGGGATGAACGTTTTCTATTGCTGATGAAGAAGATTTTAGTTTGTAATCATATTCTTTAATTGAGCGTATGAGACTGTCGGTCACAAAAATCGGAACAGGCTCAATGCTTCTATTTACAGACAGATCTGTAATATGGATATGTCCCCAAAATCCGAATACTTTTTTTGAAATATCCGATTGAAAGCCGGCAAAAACTGCGTAAGCAATGATTATTACGGCGAGGCTCAATGCCGTTGCAGCAACAGAAATTCTAATAATGGTTTTGGTAAAAGAGCCGGAAAATGAGGCATAGGATTTTTTAGAAATAAAAGCAGAAACATTCATTAGCACTATTGGAGCTTGGAGTTTTGATTCATTGTTTTGCTTTGATGTTGTATGGACTCAACATGAATGGCTTCTATTAATGAAAAAATGAATTCTTCATTAAGTCCATTTTCTTTTCCTATCTCTAAAGATTTATTGACAATTTCATTCCATCGTTCCAATTGAAAAATCGAGATTCCATAAGCTTTTTTAAGTTTCCCCAATTCTTGCGCTAATTTCATCCTTTTGGCTAGTCTTGTAATCACCTCAGCATCTAACACATCAATTTGATTTCTCAACTCACGGATCTCTGCATAAGCTGCAGATTCTGTCAGTAAGTTAGTTCTCCTTACTAAATGACTAAGAACCTCTCGATTAAAAAAATCTGCTGTTACTTGTTGATCTGCATCACTCAAGGCCTTCTGAGGATCGTGATGGACCTCGGCCATGATTCCGTCAAAATTAAGATCCAAGGCTATTTGTGCTATTTCTCTTAGATGAACCACAGAGCCGGCAATGTGAGAAATGTCAATGATCATTTGAATCTGAGGCATCTTCCGTTTGAGTTCTATTGGAATCTGCCAATAAGGAACATTTCTATAAATCGCATTGCCATAAAATGAAAAGCCTCTATGAATAGCTGCTATCTGTTCTATTCCTTCATTGGCTACCCTCTCAATGGCCCCAATCCATAAATTCAAATCAGGATTCATAGGATTTTTTACCATTACTTTAGCTTGTTCACCTTTGAGAGCTTTTGCAATTTCTTCTACATAAAATGGATTGACTGTGGTTCTGGCTCCTATCCACAAGGTTCTGATATTTCTTTTGAGACAATGCTCAACATGCTGTGCATTGGCCACCTCAGTACAAAATTCGATTTGATATTTTCTTGCCAAATCCTCCATCCAATCCAAAGCCTCGATCCCTATCCCTTGAAAATGACCCGGACGAGTTCTAGGTTTCCAGACTCCTGCGCGGATATATACAGGCTTAAGCGGATCAAGCTCCTGAATAATTTGCTCCAATTGTTGATAGGATTCTGCGCTGCAGGGCCCTAGAATCAATGGTAATTGCTGATGAGAAGCAAAAAAAGCTTGCAGATTCATGCCTATTCAAATGTTCCAATGGTAAACAAGTAGCTTATCTTTGGGTTCTAAAATGACAATAATTATTTGGTATGCTTATTAAAAAACAGAGACAAAGTCTGATTTTCATTTTCCTATTTACCATTGCTGCCATAAGTCTGAATGCTCAGGCAAGGAGTTCGGCCTCTTCTTCGATGATTTATGAAAAAATGAAGAAGCTCAAAGTGCTCGGTTCAGTTCTTTACATCGCAGCACATCCTGATGATGAAAACACAAGATTGATTGCAGCATTATCCAAAGAACGCCATCTCAGAGTTGGGTATCTGTCACTCACAAGAGGAGACGGAGGACAAAATTTGATTGGGTCAGAATTGGATGAAGCGCTTGGTTTGATAAGAACCAATGAATTATTAAAAGCAAGAGAAATCGATGGAGGTATTCAATATTTTACTACAGCAAATGATTTTGGGTATTCCAAAACAGCAGAAGAGACATTTTCAATATGGAATAAAGACAGTTTATTAAAGCAAGTGGTTCGAGTAATTCGTGAGTTCAAACCTGATATTATCATCACTCGATTTGATCATCGAACTTCGGGAAAAACTCATGGTCATCATACAGCTTCTGCAATTCTTGCCAAAGAAGCCTTTGAACAAAGCAACAGTTATTTATTTCAAAAAGGAAGTTTATCCAATTACGAGCCTCACATTGTAAAGAGATTGTATTACAATACTTCATGGTGGTTTTGGGGAAGCAGGGAAAAATTTGAACAGGCAGATAAATCGGCATACCACAGCTATGATGTAGGACAATTCCTTCCCGGCTATGGACTTGCAGCAACAGAAATTGCAGCGATGAGTAGATCAATGCATAAGTCTCAAGGATTCGGTATCAATAGCACCAGAGGCTCGCAAATAGAATACTTTGAACGCATAGATGCACCAAAAAACAGTGGTGAAGAATCCATTTTGGATGGAATGGATTTTAGCTGGACGCGATTTGATGGAGGCGGTAATATTGATCAGTCCATAGATCAAATGATCAAGCAATTCCAAATCTCAGATCCTGATAAGAGCATTCCTGCATTACAAGAAATAGAAAGACAAATTGAACAGTTGCCTTCTTCACAATGGAAAACCATCAAACTCAAGGAAGTACAAGATCTTATCTTTGACTGTGTCGGAATTTACTTTGCAACATTTTCCTCACAGTCTAAGCTCTGTCCCGGAATAACACTCCCTGTTCAGTCTGAATTTGTGCACAACAGCAATCAGTCCATTCATGTTATGCAAAACACAATTTCCGGAAGTTCATGGGATTCTGTATTAAATACTTCTGTGAGTAAAAATAAAGTTCTACAAACAACACAAACAATTGTATTAAATCGCAATCTCGTTCCCGGTACTGCATTTTGGTTGCTCAATGGAAGAAGACCGGACTTTTATTCCGGACCGGACAACATCTGCAGCTCTCCTCTAAAACCCAGAGATGTGGTAAGCCATTTATTCATAAAGGTCAATGAAAAAACCTATCAGATTAATGCTCCTGTATATTATAAAAATGATGATCCTGTTTTGGGTGAAGTGTCCCAACCGTTGGATGTATTACCCACAGTCTGCGCTCTTCCTATGCAAAAATTCATTTTTGTAAAACCAAAAACACAAACCAAGTTTCAGATTACAATACAAACCAATACAGATCATCAACAGGCTCAAATTGCTTTTTTGCACTCCGATAAAATAAAAATAAGTCCAAGTCAATTGGAATTTACATTAGAAAAATCCGGTGATAAAAAAACTTTAGATTTTGAGATCTCAGCTGTATTGGAAGACTATAAGACGGAAACCATCAAAGTATTATTGAATAATGAACAAATGATGAATTATAAAGAAATAAAATACCCTCATATTCCAAATCAACACATGCTCACACCGGCTTCATTTACAGTGAAGCCCTATTCTGTGAATACAAAGCCAAAGAAAATAGCTTTTATCCCCGGAGCTGGAGACTACACATTGTCTGCACTCCAAACCATGGGATATGATGTGAAGCTAATTCCTGCACACCAATTGAATAAAGATCAATTAAAAGGAATTCAAGTTCTCATTTTTGGAATCAGAGCCTTGAATACCAATGAATCACTAAATCAAGTTAAGTCTGTAATAGTTCCATTCATGGAACAAGGAGGCAAAGTGATTTTCCAATACAACACCACTGCAGATCTGGTGACCTCAGATTTTGCACCATCTCCTTTAAAAATTTCGAGAGATAGAATTACCGACGAAAATGCAAAAGTAGAATTCATTAATCCATCTCATCCCATCATGACAACTCCAAATCAAATCAGCTCAAAAGATTTTGATGGATGGGTACAAGAAAGAGGATTGTATTTTCCTAATTCATATGATAACCATTATACAGAACTTTTCCAAATGAGAGATCCAAATGAAAACAACTTGAAGTCTGCATTAATCACAATGCCGGTAGGAAAAGGCCATTTTATTTATACAGGATTGTCGTTTTTTAGACAGTTGCCTGAAGGAAATATCGGAGCCTATAAATTATTCTCCAATCTAATTGGTTTTTGATGCATTGGATAGATTGGACAGTATTGCTTGGAACAATAGGTTTTATTGTACTCTATGGAATAGTTCAACTAAGAAAACAAATTTCGCTGGAAGATTATCTTCTGGGAAGTCAAAGCAATTCTTGGTGGCAAACAACGATTGCTGTGATGGCTACTCAGGCGAGTGCCATTACTTTCATTTCAACAACAGGACAGGGTTTTTCAGATGGCCTAAAGTTTGTGCAATTTTATTTTGGTCTTCCTCTGGCAATGATCGTTATTGGCAAGGTATTTATCCCTGCTTTTTACAAGCTCAAAGTCTTTACGGCCTATGAATATTTGGAGCAGAGATTTGATTTAAAAACAAGATTACTCGCCTCCACAATATTTCTCATTCAACGAGGATTAGCTGCAGGATTAACAATATATGCTCCGTCTATTATCTTATCTACAGTATTAGATTGGAATTTACAGTGGACCAATATAGCTGTTGGATTGGCTGTAATTGTATATACAGTAGGTGGAGGCTCCAAGGCAGTGACGGTGACACAGGTACAACAAATGGGTTTGATATTGATTGGAATGTTGATTATTTTTTTTCACATTTATTTTCATCTACCAAAAGAAGTAGGATTTACTAAAATTATTCAAATCGCTTCTGCGCACCATCAATTGGATTTCATTCAAACAAAATTCAGTTGGGTAGATCGATACACTGTTTGGTCCGGAGTTATTGGTGGATTTTTTCTTTCTTTAGCTTATTTTGGAACAGATCAGTCTCAAGTTTCAAGGTATATTGGTGCCAAGAGTAGTGAGGAGAGTAAACAAGGAATGTACATGAATGGAATATTAAAAATTCCGATGCAATTTTTTATTTTAACATGCGGGGTACTGCTATTTGTTTTTTACCAATTTTCCAGTCAGCCACTTCATTTTAATGAGCAGGTAAGAACGACCGTTTCCGGTTCTGCTCCTTCACAGTGGAAAGAATGGTCCTCCACATTTGATTCAATTCAGCTGATAAAACAACAATTGTATAGTCAAGAGGAATATGATAAAGCGGCATTGTTAACCGAACAGCAACAATCCATAAAATCTAATGTAAAAGAGTATACGCAGCAACATTTTCCTCAACTTGAATCCAATGATAAAGATTATGTGTTCATGGAATATATTCTGCATCATTTGCCCATTGGATTAATCGGATTATTGATCGCTGTGATTTTATGTGCAGCAATGTCCTCTACAAGTGCAGAACTTAATGCACTTGCAGCAACAAGTACAGTGGATTATTTCAAAAGACTTTTTTCAAAACATTTGAATTGGAATGATATTATCGTATCCAAACTGCTTACCATTGCTTGGGGAATTATTGCTATCGGATTCAGTCTTTATGCCAACCTTTTTGAAAATTTAATTCAGCTTATCAATATTATTGGTTCACTTTTTTATGGAACTGTTTTAGGAATATTTTTAGTAGCCTTTTATCGAAAAAATGTAGGAGGTAATGCTGTTTTCATAGCAGCCATTGCAGCCCAATTGTTTAGTTTTTATATGTTCAAATTTACCAACATAGGATTTTTATGGTATAACGTCTTTGCAACTTTGATAGTACTGGGATTAGCTTCTCTATTGCAGTACATCAACATTGATGATATGATCAAAAAGTCTCCGAATGATCCTCTTGAAAAATGAACTAAAAATTGAGATTAAGCGAAATAAAATGGGAATACAATCCAACACCTGCATTTGCAATATTGGTCATTGCATAATCTATAGAAACCCGTTTAAGTTGAATTCCCAAACCTGCAGTTGGATAAAAAGAAAATTGTTTCTTCCCTGATCCATCATCCTTTAATACCGATTGAAAATTGTTGGCTCCAAGTCTGATGTTTACTTTCTTGCTGATTCCAAGCTCAAAACCAATTCTTGGATCTGCAGTAAAATTCTTAGCCCCAATTAAATTTGAACCCGAACTGTTGTTAGAGAATTCTATATCTATTTCAGAAATAAGCACCAATTTTTCACTAAAACTGTGTTCGTAAGCTAAAGCGCCTATTAATTTTGGCAAAGTATATTCCACTGAAGATGATGGAATAGAATTATTGGTTTGCAACAATACGGCTTCTTGCTCGTCTGTAAAACCAAATTTATAAGCATTGAACGTAGTGGTAATATCTCTTGCCATTACTCCTAATTGAATTTTTTGACTGAGCTGCATATGAAGGCCCAGGTCTACTCCAAAGCCCCAAGCTTTTGCAAATGAACCAAAAGATCTGTGAATCACTTTGGCATTTGCTCCTATATGAATTTTATCAGATTTAAATTTTCGTGCATAAGATCCTAACAAAGCATAATCGGCGACACTAAAAGTCTCAATTCTCGAATAATCAATGCTGCCATCCGGAGCACGCAAACGAAGAGTGTTAGGGATATTATCTATTCCCATTCGAATCAATGAGATGCTTCCAAAACTTTTGGACTCTTCTCCCATACTTTTACCAAAAGCGAGATAATCATAATTCCCAACTCCGGAAAACCACTCGGCATGCTGGGCTCCAACTTGAAACTTTACAGGAACCAGACTTAAGGCTGCGGGATTCCAATATGCTGCGTTGATCGATTTAACAGAGGCGACCACAGCCGAACCCATTCCCATACCACGGGCTCCTACTCCAATATTCAAGAAATCATTAGAAAACTTGGGTGCCTGTGCATATAGATTGGACAAGCAAAGTATAAACAATCCAATTCTGAAAGCTTTTTTCATCTGCTCATTTTTTCTTTGATCGGTGATAAAATTCTATTTTATATTTGAGACGCATCATAACCCCTTGAGAATCTTAGTTTAAATAATTCAAGCCACTTTTGAATCTGCAAATATAATAAAAATATTTAATATGTTATAAGGGCACATTATCCAAACGCTTTTAACACTGAATTATTGCCATAGTGATCGGAAAAACAAGCTAAAACCAAATAAAAAAAACCATTTAATATGGAGTTACGGGTTTATAGGATAAGCCTCTGCAGGCAGAGTCACAGGCCAATCACATGATCAATTGCACAACCCATTTTCAACATTATTGCGGAAGTTTGACGGCTTGCCTGAGTACTAATTTCCACCTACCCCTCTGTTTCATCCATAGTTGAACTACTTTCAAATGAATTTCAAATGGTTTTTGGCTCAACTCTCCACTTACATTGGCCAAATAAACCACAGACCTTGTTTTGCTTGAAATTTTCTGAATCTCTATACTATCTAATGTTATTTTTCGATAAGTTAGCTTGGAGGATTTCAAATTTTCAATTATATCGTGCTTGTGTTCTACCCAACCATTGCTATGACCATAATAACATTTTTGATGAAGAAGTTGATCTATCCGTTCATAGTTTCTACTCACCATGGCTGAATTTAACTCTTGCACCGAAAGGACTAATCGTTCTTGCGCCTGTGAATAAGAGAAGGAAGTAAAAACAAACAACAAAAGGAAAAACAATTTTTTTAACATAAAACAATTTAACTTTTAGAACATTAAAATGCAAAAAACTTTAAAAAAAAAAGCTTTACTCGATCTGGTTTCTCTAAAATACTATATCCAATTTTTTCAGTTTTTGAAACAAATGAGAATCCTGATAATCAATCGTAAATTGCACAATCTTTTGGTCCACAGGATGTCTAAATTGAATTGAGTTTGCAAGTAAAGCAATCCATTTACTATCCTCTAAGCTTTTTGCTCCATAGTGAACATCGTTTAGAATCGGAAAATTCCGATGAGAGCATTGTGCCCTTATTTGGTGGTATCTCCCAGTGTGCAACATAAGCTCCAGATAAGAAGCATTAGCTGTTGGAATAAGTTTGAGCAGTTCCGTTTTAGCTTGTTTTGTTTTATCATTAGGAGCAGAAAAAACCAGTGAACGATAGTGAATGGGATCTTTCATTAAATGATCTTCCATAAAATTATTCTCAATTTGAAAATTTCCTTCTACAATTGCAATGTATTTTTTTACTACATTTCTCTGTTCGAATTGAAATTGAAGTTCCTTTAAAATGGATTTCTTTTTTGCAATAACTACAATTCCTTCAGTAACTTTATCAATTCTATGAACAATTCCAATTATAGTATTTTTTGGATTTTGTTGCTGCGAAAAATATTCTTTTGCCAATGATTCAATTGAGACTAAACCATCATGTTCTACATTGACCCCTGAGGGTTTATGAACGACGAGCAAATAGGGATCTTCAAATTTGATCCACTTGCCAAAATCATTATTTTTCATGCACTATCTGATCACAGTAATATCTCCAATCAGCTTTTCGATCTGACCATTTTTCCATTCTACTTCTATTACAAAAACATAAACTCCGGGAATAACCTTATCCCCCTTGTATAATCCGTCCCATCCTAAATCCGGCACATTGGGTTCCATTTGATCTCTACTGAAAATCAACTCACCCCAACGATCAAAAATTTTCATTGCTCGTATGGACTTAGCCGCTTTGTTTGTAACTGTCGGATAAAAATAATCATTGATATTATCTCCATTGGGCGAAAATACATTTGGCACCCAAACTCCTCTGTCCCCTACCAATAATCTGATACCGGCTACAGTAGAGCAACCTCTTTTATCTACTACTGTTATTTCATATTCCGTTTCCTTGGAAAAGTTAATAACCTTGGTCTCCAAACAAGTATCACAAGACAAATTATCTTTTGGATTCCATCTCACCCAAGCTACAGAATCTGTAGGAAAACTAAGTGTAGGTTTTATACTGAAATCATCGCCTAATTGAAGTTCGACATCCGGAGGAAGATTGACATCAATTTGCTGGGGTTCATCAATGATAATCTTCTCAGAAAGTTCACAGCCATTGGCATCAATAAGTTTGATCACATGTTCTCCATAGGAGAGATCAAGCTTTCCGGAAGGATCATTCACTACATTGCCATCTACCTCAAATAAATAGGGCGATTCACCTCCTTCGGCTCCGCTCAAAATCAAGAATCCAAAATCTCCCGGACAATTTGCTTGAATAACTTGCTTAATAATAGCGCTTGGTACATTTTGATTCAATTTTAATTCTACCGAATCAATCTGTTCACAACCGTTGACAGGGTCTATAACAGAAATATAATACCATCCTACTCGATCTGCAATTACTGAAAGTGAATTGCTGTTTCCAATAATATTTCCATTTACTGTAGTCCATTGCACTTTGAGTGAAGGATCTCCAATGGCTTGGAATGTAGCTTGTTTTTTATTGCAAGTAAGCGATTGACTTGACCCTGCATCAATAAATGGTTTTGCAATATTTTGAAGTACAACTATCGTATCTTCTGTTACACAAAAATTGGATGTATCTGTAACCCGAAGAATGTATCTTCCGGGATTCTGAGTCGAAGCAGAAGATTGATCTATTCTACCATTGATCTGTCCACTTAGTGCGATCCATTGATAAATAATAGATGTACTCTGCGATGATGCAGTGCCGTCTAAAAGAACAGAATCACGAAGGCAGTTCAATATTTCCGGTTGCTTAATAGATGCTGTAGGTCTGTTCTGATTTTCGATTACATTAATGGTATCGTAAGAAACACATAAATTTTTAGGATCAATAATCTTAAGAATATACTTGCCTGGAGCTTGAATACTTGTGGACTGAGTTGTAGAAATTCTGGTCTGCATTGCATCATACCATTCGTACAAAACTCTTCCTGAGTTACTGCTTCCGTTGCCTTGCAAAGTAAATGATACTGTTTTGCAATCCCATGCAAGGTCAGATCCTGCTTGTGCAAGAGGCTGTACAGTATCCATTTGAACATTGACAACCACAATAGATTTACAACCATTGGATTGATCGGTAACTTCAAGTGTATAGCTTCCGGGTGCATTTACTGAGGCACTTGGAGAGGCAGCATTTACAATCTGTTGCCCTGCATTTCCTGTCCATAAATAGCTGAGTGAACCACCGGTAGGAGAAGTGGCTGTAGCTTGCAAGCGTACTGTTTTATTTGCACAAGTGAGTGTATCTAATGCTGTTGCAGATAATATAGGTTTGTTTTGATCCGGCACAACTCTCACCATGACAGAATCTTGACATCCACTTACCGTATCTATCATTACTAGTTTATAATTTCCTGCAGACAAAGCTTCCAATTGATCTGTTCCCTGCCCTACTCCAATGCTTCCGTTAGTAGAACTCCAAATGAAAATGTACTGAGTTCCTTTTGAAGAAGCTGAGGCATCAATGAAGACACTATTTTGATTGCATTTTATAATAATTACGGAGTCAGTCACCGACACTATTGGCGCATTAAAATTCTCTTTGATTTTTATGCTATCCAAAGAGCTGCAATAATTTGTTGAATCATAAACTGTAACATAGTAAGTCCCCGCTTTATCAATTAATATATTAGAAGAAAATCTTGAATTCAGAATTCTTCCACTCACGGTACTCCAGATATATGAAACAGAATCTTGAAGATTTGAGCTTGCTTGTAGAGAGATTTGTCTTGTCTTACAATTGACAATATCATCCGGACTTTTTTGAACTATTGGATTTGCTCGAAGATCAAGAACATCCAAAGTATCTTTATCGCTACAAAAATTAGTCAAATTGGTTAATTCTACAATATATCTTCCGGCGCGATTAATTATCAAACTGTTATTTACACTGTCTTGTTTTGTACTTCCATCAGGAAAAAGAATTGAATATTGTCTTTGTTTTGGTTCATTGTTAATATTGGGATTTATAATAAGAGAAGTGTCTTTACAATTGATTGATAGGTCGGTGCCTAATGAAACATTAGGTTGTAATGTATCAATCACTATATCGAGCAAAGCGGTATGAGAACATTTATTCTTTTTATCCTGAATAACCAATCGATATGTTCCGGCATTGGATTCAGATAATTTGGTTTTATCATTGACCTTCGTTTGATTTGGCAAAATCCATTGAATAAGATATCTTCCTGTATCGGTTTGATTTGAATTTAAATTAATGGTTTGAATTTTACAATTTAATAAGCTATCTCCTGTTATTCTACTTACCGGCAAACTAGTATCAGCCGGAACCGTAATGGACTTTTCTACTTCACAACCTGAATCAAGATCTCTGGCAATCACAGTGTAAACACCGGGTTTTAGAACATTAACCATAGAAGAACCCTGACCCGAAACTATGGCTCCAACAGGTGTCCAACGATAAGAATAATTTCCACTTCCATTCAACACTTCCATGTTCAATCTCACAGTATCGAAACTGCAAGTAGCTTGTCCTGCCTTAGTAATATCAGCAACCAAATCATTGGCAACATCAATATCAATGCTTGCTTCTTTCTCACAATAGGTATTGCCTCTTCTATAGATTACTTTAAGAGTATATGTCCCAGTACCTTTTCCTTTTGCTCTACTGCCGCTTGAACTAACAATAGAACCACCCTGTGTAACAGACCACTCATAACTTATATTTGCACCTGAGGAAGAAAGACTTCCATCCAAATCAAATTCTTCACTTGCGCATTTTGGTCTATTGGCAACGTCAAGCAAAGCTCTTAAATCTACTATTTCTACCTCTACATCATCATAGTCCTCACATTTTTCATAACATGCAATGTCATCGATTGCAAAATCATTTCCAAAACCAACTCCGGTAGTTTCTCTAATGCAAATTTCTGTCAATCCTGATCGGGCAGTAAAACATGCATCAAAATCATTCCAGCTACAAATTCCACCTGCACTTACATTTCCTATTCCAACACCATCAACTTCAACTACAAGTTGTCCGGGGTTATTGGGAAAAACCGATTGAACAGAAAAAATAAACTGATACATTCTGCCTGCTGTAGTCGGTACCTGTTGACACCAAACTGCTCGACCTGCAACTGTAGAGCCATCCACTATCAGTTGATTTCCCATTCCACTAGTATGATCTCCGCATGGAGTCCATGAGTTGTTATAGGCCATTGGATTTGGTCCGACACTTAAATTGTTCGGCCCGAATGGACCTCCAGGATTACCATACTGATATTCATGAGTGAATCCGGAATTGCCACCTTCAAAATCTCCATTGACAATTATATTGCGATTATCAATACCTTGAACTGTGAGCCGATAAGTATAAATTCCCGGTGGCCTACTCACAAAGGGATCTACCACATTAGGATCACTTAAGCCTGTGGTTGGAGTCCAAAAAACCCGAATATAATTTCCGCTTGCACTGCCTTGAAGTTGCAATGGAGAATTGAGATCACATATAAATAAATCCGGTCCGGCATTGGCATCAAGACCGGCACATTGAGAATTTAACCGAATACTGCCAACAATTAATAAGAAAAGAAGAATGAGAATTCGATTCATTTTGAGATGTATTTACTCAGCAAAATAAGAAGAAATCTTTAATAGCCAAAATTTATCAGATTGGTCAATAATCGTATATCTATTTAGCTTATTCTCAATTTTATAAATATATAAACAATTTTTATTTGGCAATCCACTAATTGGATTGCAAATTTTGAAATTCAAAATGTCAAACTAAAAGAATAACAAGAATGAGCCAATGAATAAAATTATCCTTCAAACGAAAACTTGCATGTTAAGCTTATTGGGGTTGAAGATGGAACAATAGGTTTCTAAATATTCTCATTTTTTTATTAGCCTATTGTAAACAATATTATTTTACCTTTTAGTAAAATTACTACAAGGTCTGAAGACAAAAATTAAAATGAATTGAATTCTACGAATACTTCTCTTGCATCAGGTCGTTTCTTCTTTTGCGATTCATTGAAGATCGGAAAAGAGCATAAGCCAACACCAATCCAACAGGAAGTAAAAAATTGACATATTTGTACAAATTTCTTTTGGAGTCTTCCAATTCTTTTATCGGTCTGGTATCTACTGCTTTTGTTCTCAATTCTATTAATCCGGTATCATCACTCAACCAATCCACTCCATTAGCAAGCAAGTTTACATTATCCTCATTGACCTGCTGCCCTCTTCCTTTTCCAATAGCAAAATCTCCATCACCATAAACGATTAGTCTTGCATTTGCAGTTCCTCCAAAATTTCCCTCCAATAATCCTCCAACACAAATTTGTCGTTCAGGAAATTCTGATCGATCCCATTGATGATTGATATCAAAAACAATTGGCAAGGCCTGTCTTGCAGATTGATCTGAGGTATATAATAATGAGCTAAAATTTTTGCCTTGAGATCCTTTAAAGTTCATTGGGCTTGCAAATTGCAGGATAACTCTTTCCAGTCCTTTCGTCACTTGATGCGATGAAAAAGATTGGATCAAAGGTAAATAAGGAAACTGAATAGGAGTTGCAAAAGAAAAGAAGTCGGATTGCTGCTGCACTTGAACACTTCCGCAGGCGATATCTCTTACCAAAGCATTCTCAACTTCAAGTCCCTTCTGAGCAAGCCATTGTGCCAGTCCTGTTTTACTCACCTTGGTATTTCCTTGTTGAAGATCTGCATCCACTTGATCATAAGCTAAAAGCATTGAGCCTCCATTAGCAAGAAACTGATCCAATTTTTGAAAATGGGAATCAGGAATGCTGTCCATCGGTTTTACAATCACCAATGTTTTATACTTACTAAGATCTGACGTATCGGTCAAATAAACTGACTGTACAGAATATAAAATGGAAAGGGTTTGATACACCTGAGCCAATTCTTGCAAAGGCGCCTCACCATGTCCTTGAATAAATCCAATGTTAGGTTTACTTTTAACGGTAAGTTTTTTTATTCCTGTGGCAAGAGAATACTCCATTGCCGTCCCGGGTTGAATAACCGGAATGATATCTTTTTGCTCACCCTTTGAAATCACTGCACCGAGAAAGGCTTTGAGTTGTTTAGCCTGATCTTTCTCTCTTACATTGACCATCACCGGCTGGATTCCGGCTCTCATTGCTTCTTCTTGTTTTTGAGGATCTTTATTGGGAGCTATGAATTCATATTCTACTTTACCGGAAGAGATACTGTAAAATTCGCTGAGCAGGTCCTTAAAATCCTGTCTTGACTTGTCTAAGTCAACAGGAAGATCATCATTAAAATACGCTGTTACTTTAATTTTATCTTCAATGTTTCTGACAATTTCCTTTGTTGCAGGACTAAGGGTGTATTCCTTATTGTCTGTTAAGTCAAAACGAAATGAAATAAATTTTGCTAAAAAATTGACCAAAAGTAAGGCCACAATTGCAAGTAAAATTTTTGCAGTCTTGTTCATTGCAATTAAGATTTTGAGCGATTAGAAATAAATAACTCTGCCAAAAACAAAGCCAATAAAGTTACAGATCCAAAATACACGAGGTCTTTTGGGTCTAATACTCCCCTTGCCATGGAATCATAATGTTTGCTCATACTTAGGTTGGCAAACAGTTGACTTACAAATCCCGAAGTTTCATAAGAGAAAACGTCAAAGAGAAAATGAAAAAATATTCCAATAAACAATGCAAGCAAAAAGGCT
This sequence comes from Saprospiraceae bacterium UBA3362, assembly GCA_002360455.1. Lineage (GTDB taxonomy): Bacteria > Bacteroidota > Bacteroidia > Chitinophagales > Saprospiraceae > Vicinibacter. The sequence continues at coordinate 25,764 of DEQQ01000086.1, read as the reverse complement.
ACAATTTGGTTGTTTGTTATGCTGCTCGCAAAAATTCCTATAGCAACATAAGTCATACTCATAAGAATAAGTCCAAGATATCCACAAAGAGTTGCACCATGATCTATTTTTCCGAGATTTGCAACAGAGATATAATAAGGTAAAGTGAATGCCAACGCAACACAAACCAATATCACACATGCTAAAAACTTGCCCAAAACAATTTGTCTTGTACTCACTGCTTTGGTCAACAACAACTCAATGGTTCCTGTCTTTTTCTCTTCTGCAAGCATTTTCATGGTAATGGCAGGAATAAAGAAAAATAAAGTCCATTTTGCAATATTAAAAAATACTTGAAGATCGGCTTCTTTTCTCATGAAAACATCCGAACCAAACAACCAAGTAAAAAAACCGCTGAATCCTAAAAATGCAACCAGCATCAAATAGGCTGTTAGCGAATCAAAAAAAGAAGCCAATTCTCGCTTGGCTAATATCCATACAGGAGACTTCATAAGTTTACCTAATCTGTTTTTACTAATTTAAAGTTAGATCTCTAAAAATATCTTCCAACTTTGTTTCTAAGTTTGTCATTTCTAATAAATCCCAGTGATGCTCCACACAGGATCGATAAATAATTCTATTAATATTGGTTCCGATTTGAGATTGAATCTCATAAGCATTAGAGATATCCTTCATTGGATCGACCATATAAATTTCTTCTTTGCTTTGAAGAGTTTGAACTATTTCATTTCTTTCTCCTCCTTCTATTTTAACTCTGACGATTTGTCTTCCTTCTGACTTTTTTCTTAGATCCGATACTGTGCCATCAGCAACAATATTCCCTTTATTGATAATAAGAATTCGGTCGCAGGTTGCTTCCACCTCCGGCAAAATATGAGTAGAGAGAATCACTGTTTTTTCTTTTCCTAAGGTTTTTATCAATTCTCTAATTTCAACAATTTGATTTGGATCCAATCCGGTTGTCGGCTCATCTAAAATCAGAACCTGAGGATTGTGGATTATTGCTTGAGCCAATCCCACTCTTTGGCGATAGCCCTTGGAAAGTTCACCAATCTTTTTATGCTTCTCTGCATCAAGTCCACACAATCTTACCATCTCTTTTACTCTGGCTGGAATAGTTGATTGGTTAACGCCTTGTAATGAAGCACAAAATGCAAGATAATCCAATATCTGCATTTCCTCATAAAGCGGATTATGCTCAGGCAGGTAGCCAATTTCCTTTCTTATGCTTGGATCAATTTGTCTGCTATTGCCATACCAAATGGAACCCGAATCCGGCTCTAGATACTGTGTAATCATCTTCATGGTAGTTGTCTTGCCTGCACCATTAGGTCCAAGGAAACCAACAATTTCTCCCGACTTTATATTGAACGAGATATTATTTACGGCTTTTTGTGGACCAAAGCTTTTATTCAGGTTTTCGATTTTTATATCCATAACAAACTGAAATTGTTTTTAATATACATTATAATAAAAAGTCAAATAATTATTATATTTGCGTGACAAAGTTAAAAAAACTTTGTCCAAAAAAAGGACTAATAAAAGTGTTAAATTACTATTAAAATCATGAATCAAATATTGGTGACCGGAGGTGCGGGCTTCATCGGTTCAAATCTAGTAGAAGGATTATTGAACGCAGGACATCATGTGCGTGTGTTGGATAATTTTTCCAGTGGCAATAGATCTAATCTATCAGAATTTAGAGATAGAAGTGATTTTGAAATTATGGAGGGAGACATCAGAGATTTACACTGTTGTTTACAGGCTATGAAAGATATGGATGCAGTGATTCATCTTGCTGCCTTAGGCTCTGTTCCAAGATCCATTTCTGAGCCCATAAATTCCAATGAAAATAATGTGAGCGGCACATTGAATATGCTGGTAGCAGCAAGAGATAGTAAAATCAAACGCTTTATTTGTGCCAGTAGCTCCTCTGTTTATGGAAATTCAAAATCTGATGACGGCCTAATCAAACCAAGAGATGAAAATCATTTTCCTGCTCCTGTTTCTCCCTATGCAATTACAAAATATGCATTAGAACTTTATTCAAGACAGTTTTATCATCTGTATGGAATTCCAACTATTGCATTGCGTTTTTTTAATGTCTTTGGAAAAAAGCAAAATCCTTATTCGCAATATGCTGCTGTGATCCCCATTTTTATTGATTTATTACTGCAAGGAAAACAAGCTACAATTTATGGAGATGGGCAGACGAGCAGAGATTTTACCCATGTGGATAATGTTGTTCATGCCTGTAAATTATGCCTTGAGGCAGATGAAAAAGCATTTGGTGAAGTATTTAATATCGCCTGCGGAGACAGCATTACTCTCAATGAACTGTATGCTTCTCTTGCAAGAGAACTGAACTCCGATCTAAGCCCTATTTATGCACCGGAGCGAAAAGGCGATATCAAATTTTCTTATGCCAATATCGAGAAAGCAAAAAATCTTTTGAACTATACTGCGCAACTCAGTTTTGAAGAAGGCATCAAAAAAACTGTCCCCTGGTATGTAGAGCAGTTCAGTAGAAATAAGATCTAATCCATGCAATTCAATACAAACACTGTAATGAAAAAATGGTACGCTTTATCTTGCAAAGCGAGAAGTGAAAAATGGGTATTTCAAAAACTCATAAACCAAAAGTTTGAAGCTGAATTGCCTTTAATGAATCAAACAAAAATATATTCCAAAAAAATTAGAACAACACAGATTCCTTTATTAACGGGCTATGTGTTTGTCAAATGTCAACCCTCTGACGAGATCACCTTTTGTCAGTTTCCCAATGTAGGAAGACTGGTTAGATCTCAGAATAAGATCGCCGAAATTTTGTATTCTGAAATTGAAGCCCTTCATTTTATATGTGGAAAAATAACCAACTCAAAAGTAAAGCAAAGCAAATTGAATATCGGAGATGAGGTTATTATTTCCAAAGGGTCTTTATTCGGAACCAAAGGAGTTGTTTTTACTCAAGTAAGTAAGCACAATTATATTGTCCAGTTAACCAATATAGGTGTGCATTTGGAAATAGAAATTCCCGAAAATCAATTAGAGCTTATTTCAAAATGAAACCATTGATTTTATATTGGAATACCATAAAATTCCTAAAATGGAAACAGATTCGTTATCAAATTTATTATCGAATAAAAAAATCAATATCTCCTCTTTCCTTTTCAAATTATTCAAAATTCAAACCCGTCGAAGTATCTTCTTATTTAGATTTTGAAATTAAACTAGTTGCAAAAAAGATTTTACATCCAACAAACTGTTTTACTTTTTTAAATAAAACGCAGTGCTTTGATGCACTCAATTGGAATTTTTTGAACAATGGCTTACTTTGGAATTATCAGCTCAACTATTTTGATTTATTGAAACAAACTGAGATTTCGATTGATCAAAAAATAAGTCTACTGGAAAATCACTGTCAACAATTGCAGTCCAACACTTTTGGACTAGATGCTTATCCCACAAGTCTTAGGCTGATGAATTCCATTCAATTCTTTATTCATAATCGAATTGACAATATTAATTTACAAAAATCGCTGTTTCAACAATCCAAACTTCTTGAGAATATTATTGAATATCATCTTTGCGGCAATCACCTTTTGGAAAATGGATTTGCTCTCTATTGGTCCGGAATTTATTTTAATGACAGCCGACAAATGCAATTGGGTAAATCTCTACTCATGGACGAGCTCAATGAGCAATTGCTAGCAGATGGAGGACATTTTGAACTTTCTCCCCAATATCATTGCATAATACTGGAAAGAATTTTGGACTTAATACAGCTGTTATCAAAAAATAATTTGGACAGTGAATTTTTGAATGGTTTGTTATCATACTCTTCACGCATGCTTTCTTGGTTGGAGGCTATACGATTCACCAATGGCGAGCTTCCACTTGTTGGGGACAGCACCATTCAATGCAGCGAAAAAGCTAACGCACTCAATGAATATGCTAAACAACTTAAAATTCCAATTCATTCAATTCAACTAAAAGAAAGCTCCTACAGGATGTTCAGAAATAATAAATACGATTGCCTTGTTGATGTTGGAAAGATAGGTCCTGACTACATTCCGGGTCATGCTCACGCAGATTCACTCTCATTTATTATTAGCAATAAGAACAAACAAGTCTTTTGTGATACAGGCATAAGTACATACGAAAAAAATGAACAAAGACAGTATGAAAGAAGTACAGCTGCACACAATACTGTGGTGATTAAGGATCAAAACAGCTCCGAAGTGTGGGGAGGATTTAGAGTTGGCAATCGAGCCAAAGCAAGAATTCATCTCGAAACTAAAGATGAAATTATTGCAAGCCATGATGGCTACCGCAAATACAAAATAACTCACAAAAGAAGATTCCAATTTTATCCTTGTTCTGTTGTTATTCATGATTCTGTTAGTCACCCATCACAAAGATTAGAACAAGCTAAAGCCTATTTCCATATCAATTCAGAAATTAAACCCAGTTTGATCAACAATCAATGGATTCATCCTGAATTTATTATAAGTTTCAGCACAAAGGAGACTGTCAAAATTGTTTCAGCTCCCCATGCTGATGACTATAATAAAGTGATAGATCAATTTGCTTTTGTAGTTCATTTTGAAGGCCAATTAAAAACGGTGATTACCCTATTGTGAAAAAAATATTATTCATATCAGATAATTTCCCTCCGGAGGTCAATGCTCCTGCCAGTAGGACCTTTGAGCATTGCAAACATTGGGTCAATGAAGGATATGAAATTACCGTAATTACATCTGCACCAAATTTTCCATCCGGAAAAGTTTTTTCGGGATACCGCAATAGAATTTATTCAAAAGAATTGATTGATGGTATCCATGTCATTCGAGTTTGGTCCTACATCACGGCAAACGAAGGATTCATAAAAAGAACATTAGATTACATATCTTTTGCATTTAGTTCTTTGATCTGTTCTTTATTTATCAAAACGGACCTCATTATTGCTACCTCACCACAATTTTTTGTTGCTATATCCGGTTGCTTTTCGGCTTTTCTAAAACGCAAGCCATGGATAATGGAAGTCCGTGATTTATGGCCGGAGTCTATAGCTGCAGTTGGTGCTATACGCAATAAAAAAATCCTAAAAATTCTTGAATGGATAGAATTGAGATTATATCGTTCGGCAAAACATGTGATCGTTGTTACAAACGCATTTAAAAACAATATTTGTTCAAGAGGAATTCCCGAAAATAAAATATCCGTGATCAAAAATGGTGTAGATTTATCTGCCTTTCTTCCAACTCCAAAAGACACAAAACTCATTGAAGAATTGAGATTACAGCAAAAATTCGTTGTTGCCTATTTTGGAACTCATGGACTGGCACACCAATTGGATTTTATCATTAGATCTTCTATAAAAATAAATGATCCGGAAATTCATTTATTATTTATTGGCAATGGAGCCGAAAAAAACAAGCTCAAAGATTTGGTCAAATCTCTACAATGCAACAATGTAACCATGCTAGATTCTGTGCCGAAATCGCAAATGATCCATTACATCAGCATCATAGATGTCGCTTTGGTTAATCTTAAAAAATCTGAAACTTTTAAAACTGTTATTCCTTCAAAAATTTTTGAAAACGCTGCGATGCAAAAACCCATTTTACTTGGAGTGGAAGGAGAGTCTAAAGAGATCATCGAACACTATCAAGCCGGACTTTGTTTTGAACCGGAGAGTGAAACTGACTTTTTAGAAAAACTATATACATTAAAAAATGATCAAAGTTTATATGCTTTGATTCAACAAAATTGCCTTACACTTGCTCACGATTACAATCGCGAAGCATTGGCCTTACAGATGTTAAAAATTCTGGATGAGCAGTCTTCAATTTAAAATCATGCATATCCAAATTTTGCTTTAGTTCATAATTCTTTTCAATAGTAGCTCCATCAGTTTGACTTTTATCTGATCTGCAATTTCCGGTTTGACCTGATTCAATTTAAATTGAACTTTGTATTGAATCTCGTCTTTGGTAATGTTCATCAGTTTTATATGAACTGAATCCGATTCAACAAATTCATGATAATTACTTAAAGTTAGCTTGACCATAGACAATAGTTCCTCTTTTGAAATGGCTCTGTCTTGACTCAAGCTAAAATTCACATTATACTTGCGAATTTCTTTCTGAGTATAATTCACTATTTCTGTATTATAAGCTCTTGTGTTATTGATATAAATTACATCGTCGTCATCACTTTGGAGTACGATACGATTTAGATTGATATCAATAATTTTCCCTTTCATATCGCCAATTCTCACATAATCGCCAATGGCCATATCTTTAGAAAAAGTAAAGCCTATACCGCACAAAACATCTGTCACTATTTCTTTTGAAATAATGGCTATGGCAGCAGCCACGATGCTCAAGCCCGTAAGAAGTTTGGAAAATTCTATACCGAAAAATCCAACCAACATGACAATCAATCCTATTCCAATAAGGAGATAATAAATATTCTGCAATCCTGTAATCACATTATCAGAATATTTGTCGCCCAGTTTTTTTCTCTTTCGATAAATTAGCTGGGTTATTCTGATTATTAAGTTTACACCAAGAGCGTATATTAAAAAATGTAAAATTGAATTAACGACAGGAGTATAATAGAGATCCGGGAGCTTATTTTTATCAAGATAGGCATTTTTTAAATACAGCAAATAGCTCAATGCAAGAAGTTTTAAGCTGTATTTTAGGACTGTTATAAAGAAATTCATCGTCGTTTTGGTTTTTTTATTATAGAAAAACTCCAGATAATCTAATTCTGAATTAACTGCACTCAGATTCCGGTTCTAGGCTGGGGTAAAAATTAAAATGCCGTTAAACGAATGCTTAATCAATAATTTAGACTATTAGATTGTTCAATGATAGATGCTCCAATTTACAGTAAACTTCCAGAGGAACCCAAATCCAAGCTCAAGGGATTTAATAATTCCTTAATATTGGAAAGGCTTAGCTCCTCTCTCCAGTTTATACCTTTGTGGCGTAAACTTAAATTTATGTTTGGATTAGAAGAATTCGGATTGTCGGGCGGCCTTTTAATTGCATTCCTCATTTGCATATTGACAGTCTTTATTTTTGAATTTGTAAACGGCTTTCATGACACCGCAAATGCCGTAGCCACAGTGATTTATACCAAAACCCTAAAACCTTTACACGCAGTATTATGGTCGGGATTCATGAATTTTTTGGGCGTTGTTTGCAGCTCTTATTTATTCGGGATGGCCGTTGCATCAAAAATTGCATCCCTTTTGCCACTTGAGACGGTTTTAAGTAAAAATATAAATGAAGCCATTGCTATGGTGCTTGCAGCCATTATTGGAGCCATTATATGGAATTTAGGAACTTGGTATTTTGGGATTCCATGCTCCAGTTCCCATACCATGATCGGATCTTTATTAGGTGTTGGTATAGCTTTCTCTATGTTGCCTGATCACTCCAATAAGATAGGAGTAAACTGGGGTGAAGCCTATAAAATAGGGAATGCCTTGTTGTTTAGCCCATTGTTTGGATTTTCTATGGCCATAGCCTTAATGTTTTTATTAAAAAGATTAATCAAAGAAAAGCAGATTTTCAAAGAACCTGATCCTGAATCTAAACCTCCACTTTGGATCAGAGCCATTTTGATCACCACTTGTACATTGGTAAGTTTTTTTCATGGGTCAAATGACGGACAGAAAGGAGTGGGATTGATGCTGATTGTATTATTGGCCTTTTTACCCACACAGTATGCTCTTTCCCCCAACTTTGACAAAGCAGCCATGAGCAATCAGCTGTTTGCCATGGAAGAAGTATTGATTAGTGAGTCCAAAACCAATTTCGAACTTGAAAGCACTCTATGTGCTAAGGCCAGCCGACTGAACTCATTTGGAAATTATGTGAAAGACCTGGATCAAAAAAGCAGTAAAGCGGTAATGAGTGCCAGAAAACAAATGAGTATTTTAGGAAAGGAAATGAAAATTCTTTTGGCTGAACCCAATGCAATTTCGAGCGAAGCAAATCAAAAAACGATAAAGAAAGGAGTGAGCATGATGTCAAATTATACCACTCATGTTCCGACTTGGACCATCATCCTTATTTCTGTAGCATTGGGCATAGGGACTATGATAGGCTGGAAACGAATTGTAGTTACGATAGGCGAAAAAATAGGAAAAAGGCACATGACCTATGCAGAGGGAGCCTCGGCAGAGTTGATTGCTTCTAGTACAATAGGTTTGGCCTCCGGACTTGGATTGCCAGTTTCCACAACTCACGTACTTTCTTCGGGAGTTGCAGGAGCAATGGTGGCTTCAAAAGGTGTAAAAAACCTTCAATCCGGGACAGTAAAAAATATTGTTTTAGCCTGGGTATTGACCTTGCCTGCAACTATAATTATCAGTGCTTCATTGTTTTTCTTGTTCAGATTGTTCATATAAATCATTTTTATATACAAATAATCTCAATTGGTTTTAGCTTTGCGCTTTATTTCTTGTCTGAATTGCATAAAATCAAAAATGGGTTGAGAAATAGTGTTTAATCTAAAAACGCAGGCAGCTGAATCGTTTTAGTTTATTTTCTTGACTTTCTATAGTGCTTTAAATTAATAAAATTTGAGCAATGCAATTTAGGCGCAAAAATTAGAATTATGCCTGTTGATGTTATTTTAGGATTACAATGGGGAGATGAGGGAAAAGGGAAGATTGTAGATTATTTGGCCTATCAGTATAAAGTGGTTTGTAGATTTCAGGGTGGACCCAATGCAGGTCATACGCTTTATATCAATGGACAAAAACAAGTTCTTCATACCATTCCTTCCGGAGTTTTTAGAGCCGATGTTCACAATTTGATTGGCAACGGAGTGGTAATTGATCCCATTACTTTTTCGAAAGAAGTAAACCAGCTCAGAAGCCATATCTCCGATCTTGAACAGAGGCTTCTGATCTCTCAAAAAGCCCATTTAATTCTTCCAACCCATCGATGGATTGACTTGGCTTCGGAGAACGCTAAAGGAAAAAACAAAATAGGCTCAACTTTAAGAGGTATAGGCCCTACCTATATGGATAAAACTGGTAGAAATGGTCTAAGAGTGGGAGATCTTTTGTCCAAAGACTTCAAACAAAAATACACTGCAATAAAAGAGAAACATTACCAATTTTTGAGGCAATTTCCCGAAGTAGAATTTGATATAAAGCAACAGGAAGTTCAATGGTTTGAAGCTGTAGAGAGTCTAAAACAGTTCCCTTGTGTAGCTTCTGAGTATTGGATCAATTCTTTTTTAGAAAAAGGTGAATCTATTTTGGCTGAGGGAGCTCAGGGCACTATGTTGGATGTTGACTTCGGTACCTATCCTTTTGTAACCTCCAGCAACACCACCACTGCCGGAGTGTGTACCGGCTTAGGGATTCCGGCTGCCCAAATCAGAAAAGTAATTGGCATAGCCAAAGCTTATTGTACCAGAGTTGGATCAGGGCCTTTTCCATCAGAATTGGAAAACGCAGTAGGTGAAAGATTGAGAAGCTCAGGATCGGAGTTTGGCGCAACCACCGGAAGGCCTAGAAGATGTGGATGGCTGGATTTAGTCCAATTGCATTACAGTATAATGATCAATGGAGTAACAGATCTTTGCATTACAAAGATTGATGTTTTGAATGATTTTGAAACTTTTGAAATCTGTAATTCTTATCTTCTAAAAAACGGAAGTGTTAGTCAACAATTGCCATATCAGTTGGAAGAAATCGAACAATGCAATACTATTAGTTTACAAGGCTGGATGCGAAATTTGAATGGCATAAACCGTTTTGAGGATCTGCCGGACCAAATTAAAGTTTTTAATAAACATGTCGAAGATCATTGCAAAACTAGAATATCTTATCTTTCTGTTGGGCCCGGTAGAGATCAATTGATAGTACGATAAGAGGTATTGAGGTCATTCCACTATCATAGTCGACAGCGTTTGGAATACATTCCAGTAATTTTTATTTATTCCTAGCTTGCTTGTATATTATTGAGAAATTTTAGCCTGGGTATCGGATTTGAGTCCTACCAAGAAGGCTTAGTATCTTTTGTCCCCAACCCTACTTCTACCAAGATCCAGTGGAAGAAGTTTTATTCCTCTTCATCAAATTCTTCATAAAATATTGGGTCAAGCATTGGCAAGCCAACCCATTCATTTTCCTCTCTACTTTTAGCCATCATTCGTAAAAATCCGCCTGAGGATCGCGCCACTTGTTCTGCCAACGACAGGTATGAATTATAAAGCTTGGAGGAGACGCTCATTGGAAGTTTTGAAAAAATATTGTTGAGGGCTGATAATCGATTTGAAATTTCTTTATTTCTTGCCGCAACATCTATAGGCAATTCTGAGACAAATTGATCAAATTTTGCTGTAAATTGCTTGTCCAAATCTTGATACAATGGTTTGACCTCAAAATAATGGGAATATGTCCTTATGCCGGTAATCTTTTCAGCCCACTGCTTTTCTTTAAGGTCAATTTCGCCGTCGCAGCCTGCTATTAGAATGGAAATTAAAGGAACAGCATCAATAAGTTGAGCATATTCATTCTCAGATAAATTTCGGAAAATACTTGGGACCATAAATCGGAAATGTTTAGACTTTCAAAAGTACTATTTCCCTTTAAATCTCAAAATAATTTTTATCTTTTTTTGCAATCCTATTTTCCAATTCCTCAAAAATGAGTTCTTTCATTGCCTTCTTCATCTGCTAGATTGATAAACAAGGCTAAAACAAAACAGATCCAATGCCGGAACAAGCATTTCTGTCCGACCTTGGATCCTTTACAAATCGTCTAAAATATTACATTGATTATTGCATTGTTAAATGCAAAGCCTTTCCCCAAAGATTTACATTTGTATAGATGACCACCATCTAAAATTCCCATACCCCTGCATGTATCAAAATAAACCATTGTGGTCGATTTCCTAAACAGTCGCCGTTTTTCCCAATGGTAAAATTTCATTGATGATTATCTCTGTAATATACTTGGTTTGGCCATCTTTTGCCTGGTAAGATCTGTGACTAAGTCTTCCCTGTACAGCAACCTCCTGACCTTTTTTAAGATACTTGCTGATAAAATCTGCTTTCCCATCCCAAGCCACCAGATTGTGCCACTGAGTTTGAGGCTTTTCTTTATCACTGCCTGTGGACTCATTGGTAGCAAGCGAGCACCTGGAGATTCTTTTCCCATTTTCAAGTTGAACAAATTCAGGATCTTTTCCTAAAAAACCAATTAACTGAACAGAATTTTTTAAAAGATTCATAAAACTAAAATTTAATTACGTGAAACAATAAATAATTTGATGGGACAAAGCTATGACGGGCATTCCGGCCGACTCGTCTCCCTTACGTGTGCTTCCGTAAAGATTCGTAATTATCCGTAAAATTTCGTTTAGAGTACAATATTTTAAGCAAAATCGGTAACATTTTTTTATCTGAACACATAAGATATAAACTCAACTATGATACACAAACCAAAGAAAAATTGTAAGGTCTGTGACGCTGTTCTCATTGGGAGAGCCGACAAAAAATTCTGCAGTGACTATTGCAGAGCTGTTTTCCATCAGTCCAACAAAGAGTCTATCTCTCCTCTTGTACAAGAGATTAGCAAAACTTTACTAAAAAACAGATCAATACTGAGAGCGCTCAATCCCACAGGAAAAACAGTTTTGTCAAAAAGTCAACTCCATCAAAAAGGGTACAATTTTATGTATCACACGCACAGCATCCAAACCAAAGCAGGCAATCTTTACCATTTCTGTTTTGAAGAAGGGTTTATGATAACAGAGCAAGATAAGCTGGTTTTGGTCAGACAGGAACAAAAGTAATCTGCGAAATCCATTAGTTCTTGAGCTTGGAGATTTTATAGCGTTTCCGGTCAGCTTATTTGGAATAAAAATGTTATATTTGTCCTATTATAAAACAATATTAAAACTAGGAATGTGAAAATGTACAAATTCATTATATTTTTAACCTTATTTTGTTTGATGTTCTGTTTTAACTCCATGCATGGTCAAACTATGGCCAAGGAAATTGGAATTAGACTTGGATCTTTTTCAGGATATGATTTATTATATAAAAAACAAAAGTCCGAAACCCAGTACAGTCGTTTCAGATTGAGCAATGCAAAATTGGAGTTAAATAAAATTGCCAATCTTACGGCCTATGATTTTTTTATCAACTTTGGGTTAGGACTTGAAAATCGTGTACCATTGGGAAACAATTTTGCAATGGTTCATGGATGGGAACCCTCTTTAGGTTTTGGATTTTCCGGTTCCGGCAAACTTGAAACTATCAACATCAATCCAAGAATTGGATATATATTTGGATTTATGTACAGCATAAACAATAAATTTGCGATATCTATTGAGTCTGTTCCATCACTGTATATCTCTACATCAATTGAAGTCATTGAATCTAAAACTAATAGCTCTATCAATAGGGTCGGATTTGACTACAGCAGCAGTTTGATTAGTCTAAGCATGGTTGGAAGATTTTAAACATTACGTTTTAAGACTTTTAAGGCAGTCAATAATCTATCTTATTATTTTATATAACATAGACAACAAGCAATTATACCCCTTCCTAAATTAAATGGGTATAATTGCTCAAGGGAGTATTAGATAAAAATGCTTTTTCTAATACTGATTCTTGCTCTATCAAGCTGAAAATAAAAAATGCAATCCAATTATTTGGATAAGCCTTTAGATAAAATCAATTTTATAATTGTGATAAGTTTGAAATAAACTTTAGCTTATTTTTTTCGGCTAAATTGGAATTGTCAAATGCAAAAAAAATGACCATCAAACCATAGATTAAGGAACGAACATTTTATTGCATTTCTTACCATCTACAGAATAATAAAACAATCCATGAAAGGTGGACAAGTCAATCTGACTCTCATTGGTTTTTAAAAATGATCTGCCTGTTAAATCATAGCACACAATGGTCTTTCTGTCCGAATTGATTAGGTAGGGCCAGCTCATCTGTAGCTCACCATTGTCTGAAGAATGCTCATCGGTTTTAGAAATTGGATCGCAAAACGCACCATCTCCAAAGCAGGTTTCGTGTTTTGCCAAGTAGTTATTGAATAGGGTTTTTGAAGTTGGGGAGAGTGTATCGGAAATATTAGTTCTTGACAATAAGTACCCGGGCTTGGAGTCATAATAGTCCAATAAGTAAGTAAGAAATTGACGAACCAATAACATTCCTTCATATTGAACATCTCCTTTGAGAGCATTCAAGACTGCTATTGATCGAACTGACAAACAGTATGTAGCTACCATTGAAATATAGTCAGGTTCATTTTCTGCAATCGTAAAAATAGTGTGAATGAAATTCACCGGAGTCGAACCCGAATTAAAATATTGGATGGATCCTCCTAATACTGAACTAAGCTGGGGCGAATCCAGCCATGCACCTCGGGCATCCTCTGTGGGAAATATCTCAAATTGAAACTTATGGTTGAGTTGATTTTGATTCAATATTTTTTGGCAATATTGATATTGGGCAATGGCTCGATCCTTATAGTCGGGAAATTTTTTCTTGTAGGCTGCCGAAAAATAAACATGCACCGGAACATGAAGGCAGATGGAATAAAGATTGCTGTAGACAATTACTGTCACTAATAATACAAATAAAACTCTTAGCATAAATTGAAGAATTAAAAGATTGATTATGCAAATTTGGATAGCCGCTTATCCGCATTTATAAGCGCACCTATTTACAGACCCTTTAGTTTAAATTTTTGCTGCTTGACGTTCTCATGACTTGTTTTGTGAGCAACTAATAATGTTTTGCGGATTCATTACTCCATGACTTAATCAAGCTCTGTCCACAAAGTAAAAAGCCACCTTTTACAGTGGCCTTTACAGTCTTCAATTTATTTCAAACCACAGGATAAAAAATCATCCGGTGATTTAGGTTTTACTCGCTGGGGAACTTGCTGTTGAATCGGGATGAGTTGAGATCCGATTTTTGGAATGACCTCTGCTGAACTTTATCTTCCCGATCTAAGCAGGATCAAAAGTAAGTGAAGTCCGCTATATCTTATGCTCTTCTGCAAAATATTTTTTTAGTTTTTTCGGGCTTCTGTTTTTTTAGCTTTTTGCCATAATTCCTCCATTTCTTCCAAGCTCATCTCGCTCAATGATTTGGTCGCATGGTTTTCGATAAATTCAAATCTGGTTTTAAATTTTCGATTGGTTTTTTCGAGAGCCAGTTCAGGATCTACATGCAAAAATCTTGAATAGTTGATCAAAGCAAAAAGCAGATCGCCCAACTCTTCCTCCATAGCTTCTTGGCTCTGTGTTGTAGCTTGTTGCAGTTCGTTCATTTCTTCCATTACTTTATCCCACACCTGCTCTTTGTTCGTCCACTCAAATCCTACTTGAGCTGCTTTTTGTTGCATTCTAAAGGCTTTGACCACTGCAGGCAAGGAATGGGGCACTCCTGACAACAAACCCTTGCGTTCTTTTTTTTCTGACAGTTTGATCGCCTCCCAATTTTTGCGAACCTCCTCTTCTGTTTCCAGCTTAAGGTCTCCATAAATATGAGGATGTCTTCTTTTTAGCTTGGCGATAATCTGCTCCAAAACTTCTGCCATAGAAAAATAAGCTTGCTCTGAGGCTATTCTGGCATAAAACAGAATGTGCAGTTGGAGGTCTCCCAGTTCTTCTGCAATTCCGGTAAAATCCTGTTTTATTATGGCGTCTGTAAGCTCGTAGCACTCTTCTATGGTGAGAGATCTGAGAGAATCTATAGTTTGTTTTTTATCCCACGGACACTGCTCTCTCAGCTCATCCATGACCCGGAGCAGCTCTCCGAATTTTTCTTTGGCCAGATGATGATTAGTCATAATAATGGCCGAATTTTTCTTTTTTGGTCTGAAGGTATTTTTCGTTGAATTCGTCCATAGCTTTTACCAAAGGAATGCGCTCTGTGATCTGAATACCTTCTTGCTCCAGCTGACTTAGTTTTTCCGGATTATTGGTAAGAAGTCTTGCCTTATGGATGCCATAATGTCTCAGAATCTGAGCTGCCTCCTTATAGTTTCTTTGATCTGCAGGATGTCCCAATCGGAGGTTGGCCTCCACGGTATCCAGACCTTGATCTTGGAGCCGGTAGGCCTGTATTTTTTCATGCAATCCTATCCCTCTTCCCTCCTGTCTCAGATAGATCAAAAGTCCACCCTCTTCTTGAATCAATCGGAGGGATTCTTGCAGCTGAAAGCCGCAGTCGCATCTCATGGAGCCCAAAGCATCTCCGGTGAGACATTCGGAATGGATTCGTACCAATGGTACCTGTTCTTCCCAGGGTTTGAGCATCACAAGAGTAGGCAATGACTCATTGCTTTGTTGATGGCTATAGACTGTAAAGGTGCCAAACTGAGTTGGCAAATGAGCATGAACTATAGATTCCGTTTTCTTCTGCATTTCTGATATGGCAAAAACTAAAGATAGGCTAAAAGGTTCAATTCGGAGGGCAATCTGTGAGGGATATGGAGGGCTGTACGAAGAATTCGTACAGGTGCGAAGCACGGAGCGACAGCGAACCCCGCAATAAGCCCGACCCTGACTGAAAGGCAGGGGCACAGCCTAAACCTAACATGAATCAACCATTGGTTTAATCTTGACGAAAATGGGTTTATCTTCCGAAGTGAAAATCTGCCTTGTCTTCTCTGGTAGGATCCTCCAGTGGATATTCTTTGCGCAGGGGGAATGCCACCATCTCATCCATATTGAGAATTCTTCTAAGATCCGGATGTCCCAAAAATCGAATTCCATAAAAATCATAGGTCTCGCGCTCCATCCAGTTTGCGCCGGCAAAAATGCCTGTGATGCTCGGAATCTCAGGTTTGTCTATAGAACAAAAGACCTTGAGCTTGAGCCTGGAATTGGACTTAAGATTGTGAAGATGATAGACCACTGCAAGCTCTCTCCCCTTGGCCTCAGGATAATGAACTCCGCAGAGATCGGTGAGAAAAGTATAGGCCTGCTCCTGATGCTTAAACAGTCCGCTCAAGACGCGATAGAGCTGGTTTACGGGAATCTCAAAACAGGGTATATTGCTCTGCTCCGGACAAGCTGTACACACATCCGGAAATTCTTGTTGTAAGAATGTTGTAAGTTGTTCTTGATTCATGCCTGCCATTACTTGACCATGTATTTTGCCATCAATTCCTTGTATTCTTCGCTGTGTCTCCTTCTTAGGCTCTCGTTGGATATCAAATCTTGAATTCTCATCACTCCTTCTATGATTTGTTCCGGTCGTGGTGGGCATCCCGGTACATAAACATCCACAGGAATAATTCGATCAATGCCCTGCAATACAGAATAAGTGTCAAAAATACCACCGCTGGACGCACAGGCACCAACGGCAATAACCCATTTGGGCTCGGCCATTTGTTCATAAACCTGTCTGAGCACAGGGCCCATTTTCTTTGCTATGGTTCCCATCACCATCAACAGATCTGACTGTCTGGGAGTAAAACTGAGTCTCTCAGAGCCAAATCGCGCCAGGTCATAATGCGAAGACATGGTGGACATAAACTCAATTCCGCAGCAAGAGGTAGCAAAAGGCAGAGGCCAAATGCTGTTTTTTCTTGCTAATCCGACCACAGCATCAAGTCTTGTGGCAAAAAATCCCGGTCCTGCCTGCCCCGGAGGAGCCTCGGCCATTGTTATTGAATTGCTCATACGATTAATCCTTGTATTTTTCTTCCCAAATCAACACCCCTTTTCTGATCACATAATAAAACCCCGCCATAAGCAGCGTCAAAAAAATAAGCATCTCCCAAAATCCAAACCATCCAAGCTTCTTATAGTTCACCGCCCAGGGATACATAAAAATGATCTCCACATCAAAAAGGACAAACAAAATAGCGGTCATAAAGTACTTGACCGAAAATGGATTGCGGGCATTGCCCACACTATCCAGTCCACACTCGAAGCTGGCATCCTTGCGCTTGCCCTTAGCCTTGGGACCCAACAGATGTGTAGCAACCAATGTAACAACAACGAAGCCAAGAGCAACAGAAAACTGAAGCAGAATGGGCAGATAGTTGTAAGGGATAAACTGATTTTCCATGATAAAACATCACCAATTGAGTGGTAAATATACGAGCTAAATGGAATATAATGGGAGAAGAGTAAAGAAAATGAATTGGGGCGTACCCTCTCATTGCATGAGAGGTCGCCGTCCTGCGGGGTTCACTTCGTTCCGTCACTTTCAGTGACCAAGCCCTACGGCCGGCTTACGCAAACTCTAACTCCAGTTATAACCCAATAGAAAACGACGGGCGTGGTCTGAATAATTCAAAATAGGAAATCTGTCATTCCTTTCTAAAGAGCAGTTCTGCAAGAAAGTCACCAAGCTCAAGGCAAGAATAATATTGAAGTACTCTCCATTCACTGGCCTGTTTGCTCAGCGATATTAGTTATGCAATTTCATCAGGCCTATTCTTTTTTTCGGCGCTCCCCTTTTGCTCATTTAATAAGAAAAACAAAAGAAATGGGGTGCATAAAATAAAATAAGAAATGTCTGCCCTGCTTCCAAAAAATGCAGACTGAAATCCATGAACTATACACTGATATAAAAAATAGACAAAAATGCATAGAAATAAAAAAATACCGCCATAAAAGTAAACATCGTCCATTTTTCTTACGAAATAATATGAACTAAAAGTGATTCCAATGCATACTAAACTTAATTCGGTCGGCATTAAAAAAGAAGATTGGATAATGAATGGATTGACTTCTAAAAATGCACTAAAATGGTTGAGTACAAATGGAATAAAGGTCAGGCAAAATGCAAGCGCTGCGACCAAACCAATTTTTATAAAATCCAATAACTTATAAATATGGTTCTTGAAACTGTAAAGAAACAACACAATATAGGGTATGATCAATACATTCCTTGTAGACAAAAGGAGTCCTATAACTATGCCCTGCAATAGAATATGATATTGTCTCTTCCATTCCAACGAAGCCATGAAAAACACAATCGAAAATAAAATCAAGCTGCTGTTGAGAAAAAGATTACTCCTTGCAATTACTTCCCACAGATAAAAAGCCGATGAGACCAACAGCAAGATTCCGGAAAGCTGAGCCTTGGAGTCAACTCTCGAATAGTATAAAAGTAAAGCAAAAACCAATAAACCGCACAATGAAAAATAACCCAACTCTCCGGTCAGGTAAAAGGGAAGTGCCAGTATAAAATAAAAAGGCATGGGGCCCGGCAAATTGCCTAAATGAGACTTGGCAGAATAAACATATTCTGCCTTAAAAAAGCATTCCCAAAATGAGCTTATTACACTGTATCTGTCAACATTCAAAGACTCTTGTGGAATTTTATAAAATAGAAATACCGAGAAAACAAAATAAGCTAAAATCAGCCCAAGGCTAATTGTTTTATTAAGCCATTCACTTGATCTAACAGCATTTCTACAAGAGTACAATGGAAGATATAGGATGGCATAAAGGACAGCCAAGGGAATATAATAAGGAGTACTGCGTTCTAAATATTTTATAAAGAAAGCAATATTAACCAGTACAATGATAATCAGGGAAAGTCTTTTCTTTACATCCATCATCCTTTCAAATTCAACTTCACTTCGAGCTCAAACATACATAAAATTTCACAGACAGAACCAAAATGAATCCAGCTATAACAGCCTAATTATTACAAAAATATTGAGCTACGATATGAAGAATTTAGCCCAATGCTAAGAGTAAAAAACCATTCCTTAGAGCCTCAACATTGTGTAATAATGAAACTAAACAACAGGACAAATATAAAAAATTACAGATAATTTTCCGCTATGAATTCCATTGATCAGAATAAGCCCTCCCTCTATCCATTCTCGTTAAACCAGACCAAGCTTTAGCCTGTTCGGGAAATAATGTAATCAGTGTCCAAGCAGAAAATTCTTACTGTAGGTTTAGATCTTTCATAATGAATGCTCATTTTTAAGAATCATTTTTTTGATTGTCAACTCTCAAAACTGTCCATCTAGTTTCCGTTGTTAACACTCACACTCTACGGCCCTCAAAATATTTTCCATCACAGTATCAGAGCGGTGTAAAGTTTTATCTTTCTTACCAAAATCAATTCTTGGCATATATGCCACAACACACAGCTTGAGGCCGGGTTTATACTACCCATCTCCCTAAAGCCGGAGTAGCTCTGCGGTTGATTCAAAGCGCCCTAGTCCATGAGTCGCTCAAAACCACAGAGATCTATACCCATATTATGGATGTCAATAAGTAGAGAATGGTAAGTCCTATTGATAATATGGATAATGGTTAAAATCTAAATTATCAATTGTCTATAAAAAATACTACCGAAAATGTGAAAATAGCCAGAATTGGATTATATTTGCTTATAAAAAACTAAATTAAACCTGCAGCCAATGAAAAAAATAACAAGCCTGGCCCAATTTTCCCCAATGACGCTCTGCCAAGCAGTTGCGTCAATATATCGTATAATAGGATATTGACGCAATTCAAGAATTGCGTCAATAAAGATGTTAAGCGCGATATAAAAATAAATAGTATAGGATAAATGGTTCATAATAGTAAAATTCAATTAGTTTTTTTTATCTTAAAAATCCTAATATTAATAATCGGGATTATTTGGATGTTTTATTGGATGGTATTGAGTATTGGAAATTATATAAATCCAGATCCAAGAAATTTGCTCGATATGAATAAATATGTTTTATATTTTTGCATAATTGAAGGCTTTATTGGAATAACACTCTGTATAATTCTATATAGAATATTAAGCAAAAGAAATACAATAATTCACAAGTATAAAAATAATAAAGAATCCCGCGCTTAACAATGCACTAGCGGATAGACTCCCTAACGGTCGTCCATCGCCAGTGCCAACCGTTAATTCCAATTTCAAGAACTAAAACAGTTATGAAAACGTTAAGTTAAAGATATAAACAGTCAAAAGACAATAAAAAAAGCCCACAACCACCTATCGAAATAGGTAACGCAGGCCCTCTTATAGGAAATAAGGCCGCAAAAATAGGTTTTTATAATTGCTTTTTAGCTGTTTCGTTAACAATTTTTATTCATCATTAAAAAAATTTAAAAATGAAAC
This sequence comes from Saprospiraceae bacterium UBA3362, assembly GCA_002360455.1. Lineage (GTDB taxonomy): Bacteria > Bacteroidota > Bacteroidia > Chitinophagales > Saprospiraceae > Vicinibacter. Next base: position 5,643 of record DEQQ01000086.1, on the reverse strand, counting down.
ATTTATTTTTTCGAGGATTAGGATTATTAATCTTAATCTCATTTTTCACTATTTCATGTCAGAATGAGTCTGATAAGTCCGAATTACCAACAAAAGACCAAGCTTTTAGCTCTGATCAATTTAAAGAATTTTTTCAGAAAGTCAATGCTCAATTTAAAATTGGCAATGCTTTATCTACACGTGGTATTATTCCTCCACAATTTTCATCTGCATGTCAACCACAACCACCTGCTACTGGTTTGACTTGTGCAACAGCTCATATAGTCCAGACGGTTACTTTACCTCCAAATCCAACCTGTCCTATATGCACCACTGCTACAGTAGGTTATGATGTAAGAGTTTGTTATGTATTTAATGGGGGAGTTCCAACGTATTCATTTACATTTTGGAATTTTGGACTTGCAGGACTATCACCAGATTGCGAAACATGCATTTTTAATCTTCCAGGTCATGGAGGAGATGTGGTATTAGATCAAATGTCTTATCAGGCTTCTTTAATTGTTGAGAGCGAATATGTGAGTCCTTGGGTTAACACATGGCATCCTCCTTGTGTAAATAATTCATATTATTCATCCGATTTTATACGTCAGACTTGCTACCGCTGGTGTATTAATTTAAGTAATTTTGAAATAAGCCAAATTACTTGTGGCGATAAATGTTGTCAGCGGACAAGAACTTTTTGCTGGGAGCCTCTTCCTGCTCCTGATGGTACGATTAGGATCTCTCCACCTGTATTTCAAACTATAGGAGCTTCAAACTGTGGTATTGTAACACTAACATGTAATGGCTTGCAATTACCATGTGATGATAGGCCTTGTGGAATTATTCCATAGTATTGTTTTATTTATTAACTAATAATGAGCGACTCATTAACAGTCGCTCATTATTTCCATAATTTATGGTTATAAAAGAATATGTTTTAAAGCTTAACTTTAATTGCAATTAAAAAAGATAACAGTGAAAAAAATTCTACTCCTTTATTTGACGATAAATTTTGGTGGTTTAAATATTATTGTATCCCAGCAATTTACACCTTTACAATTCAAAAATTATTCACCTTTATGGTATCATCTGCATAATACAGAAAAAATTCCAATAAAAAGTGGTAATTGGATTTTTCTGGAACAAAACTTTTATAGAGCCCCGGCAGTAATTGACAAAAATGTCTTATATAATGTGTATAATGTAGTTTTTGGTCCTGCATGGATAGGTGGTTACTATGTTGAGGCAATTGATATCACAAATGGAATGTTGTTATGGGATCAAATATATTATAGTGAAACTGTCGGAGAGAGGCGTTATGCGAATAGACCAATTGTTAATGGAGATACACTGGAATTATTGATCCACGAAGAATATAGTAAGTTTGATACATTATTTAAACCAATATGGTTTGTTGCGTCTGCTAGAAGGTTGATTTTAAACAAAAACAATGGGGAAATACTGGACTCAAGCTTTTCAATTCCAAAAGATCCACATGCAAGAAGAATTCCTGTTCCCTTTCCCTATGGTCCTACACATCTTTACTATATTGATACAAACTTTATTGTCATAAATCATTTGGTCTTGACAGACACAGTTTCTGGAAAAAGCAGCATCTGGTATAATCGAATAGTACTTGACCTTAGTAATAAAGAAATAGGCAATACTGAACTCTACGTTCCAACTAAGTACCATAAATTGGTTGATGGATTATACAATTATGATAATAGCAATAGTACATTTTGTACATATACTTCAGAAACTCATCCTGATTCAGTGGTGCAACAAGACTTTGATATTGGGTATTATTACATGGACAAAAACTTAAATATTCTGAATTCGGGCAATCTGAATATCTTAAAAACAGCTGATGCAAATCAATTTGGACCATCATATATTTCAGAAGATCATTTCATATTTAGCTCAGGTTTTTATCAGGATAATCCTTACTATTTCCAATCTTTGGGTTTTATCCTTTTTGATCGATTGGGGAATCCTATAGAAAAAATAGATCTTAGGCCTTTGGAAAGTGATTCAAGAAAGGCAAGATTCACACTAGCTACATTTTTAAATACTTCAAAAGGCCCTAGGATATTAATTTGTGTTCATTCAGTAACAAAAAATATCGTAGAAACCTACATATCAGATGGCTTAGGGAACATAAATAAAACAAATACATTTTTTATTGATCCTGGAGCTAAGACTGAAATTTTAATAAATAAATTAGATATAGTAGGAAATAATTTATTGCTCAATTTTATTTATAGGGAAAATCGTACAGGTTTAAATGAGTCTCCACTTTGGTCTAGTTGGATTATGATTAAGGGTGAAGATATTGGTATTTTGACTACAAATAAAGATGTAAGTTTAAGTAGTGAAAGTATATTAAAAATATCTCCCAATCCAACTTCTGATATTTTGACAATAGAATTTGATAATGTAACTTCAGGAAAGCTACAAATTTATAATGAAATTGGTCATTTGATTAGTTCTAAAGATTTATATGATGTTAAGAATTATAATTACAATGTAAGTGAATTAGTTGATGGCAAATATCACATTAAGTTTATCGACGACAATAAAATATATAATGCACAATTTATTAAAGTTAAATGATGGTATTATACGTTAATGATTAAAATTAGAGTCCGAAAAATAAAATTAGGCGTAAGAAAAAATGAAACTGGAATTAACACAGTATTGACGATCATGCCACCAAATTACTTACTTTTTCAGGATTGGTATAAATGAATATTGTTTTTCACTCTTGGTTTTAATCAAATGGTGGCACGTCGTCAATACAAAACGTTATGCCTCACCCTAAAAGACAGATTACCAATGAAAGAATATTCAGGATATGACACAAAAGTAAACGGACGACTTGAAGACGATTTGCGAAGAACAAAAGACGCAAACACTCTTTACATTTCCCATTACTATTTTGCTTTAAATGATGGACTTAACCTGATTTTCTATTACAATCCTCAACATTATTGGGATAAAACTCCCATTGAGAAAGTAGAAGATTATGTTTGGGAAAATCTGAAACAAGAATGTGCTGTTTTCAAAAATTTTGACCCAGACAAAGATTCTAAAAGCCAAGCATTAGACAACAAAAAGTCGCATCCTGCATTTTTCCCTGAAACACCTAGAATAGGAAATCATTATTCTTGTTTGGGCAGTAGAATAGTATCACATCATAGACATTTTTATTTTCTTGGAAATTACGGTGGCTGTGTAAAATGTAGGACAAAAGATTTAACAGACTACGATGTTTCAAGTTTGTTGAGTTGGGCAGTAATGACTAAAACACCAAACATCTTGAAGTCAATCAATAACTTGGACTGCTTCAAGAGCAAAAAAAGTGATGATAGCTATGTTGTAGATGGAGAAGATTTAAGAGACCATTTTGAAGGAGAAGAATTAGAATTAGCGAAAAATATATCCGAAGTTATTGTAGGTTATAGAAGTATGTTTAAAACAGAAAATAATTCAAACACAATCATCGGTGCAGTTATTGGTGACATTATAGGTTCTGTGTTTGAATGGAACAATATAAAGACAACGAACTTTGACCTCTTCAACCCGAAGTGTGATTTTACAGACGATACAGTTTTGACAATTGCCATTGCTGACAGCATCCTTAACAAGAAAGATTTTGCAAAGACAATTTGGGAATACGGAAGAAAGTATCGTGGACGTGGTTACGGGGGTAGTTTTAGAAATTGGTTGCAGCAGGACAATTTAAAACCATATGGAAGTTTTGGAAATGGTTCAGCAATGCGTGCAAGCGCAGTTGGATTTGCATTTAACGACATTGAAACCGTCTTAGATGTTGCGAAACAGACAGCAGAAGTAACACATAATCACCCCGAAGGAATCAAAGGAGCACAAGCGACAGCAACAACCATTTTACTCGCAAGACAAGGAAAATCAAAGCAAGAAATCAAAGATTTTATAGTTTCAACTTTCAATTACGACCTTGGTTTTACGCTTGACGAAATACGACCGACCTACAAATTTGACGTAACTTGTCAGGGTTCAGTTCCACAAGCAATTGTTGCGTTCCTTGAAAGTTCAGACTTTGAAAATGCAATTAGACTTGCAATATCAATAGGCGGTGACAGCGACACTATTGCTTGTATAACAGGCGGAATTGCTTCTGCTTTCTACAAAGAAATACCGAAAGAAATTATTGACTTTGTAGTTGATAAATTGCCGACCGAATACATTGAAATAATGAACAAATTTGACGAACAGTATGACAGGAAATAAAGAAGGGCGAAGGCATAACATCACCTATACGCAAGCAGGGGTTTCGTGCTTCGTAGGACAGGAAAGTGGTAAATTTAAAGTTCAGTTCTTCGTAGGAAGTTCGGTGGTTAAATCCCTGCCTGCGTATAGCCGAAAACCGTTAGGCACAATAGCAATAGAAAATAGAAACAAATGAAACTTTTAGCGACTTTATTTTTTACAATAATGTGTTTTACATCTGTAAGAGCAGACTATGGTTACATGAGACTTTCAGAATTAGTTTGCAATGCTGACTATGGAGCTATTGGAACTATTATAAAGATTGACAAAAATTATTTTTATTTGAAAGTTAAAGAATATGTTCTGAATAATCTTGACAAAGATACTTTAGCCATTCTAAAATTTGAAGATTGGTCTTGCGCTAAAAGATATGACAGCTACAAAGTAGGACAAAATGAATTAGTTTTCTTTAGAAAAAGTAATTACGTAATTGACGATTATGAGCTTTTAGGTTATGGTGGTGGTGATGAATTTGAGCTTCCAATTTTTAATGACACAATTAAATACCAAAGCGGGTATAACAGATTTGAATCATTTAAACTTAGCGACTTTATTTATGCAGTTAAAGACTATTCAAAATTAATAGCAAACGTAAAAGAAACTTCAAGACTTGTAAACAAAGAAGAACAAATTCAATTTTCAAAGAAATCATATTTACATAAACGGTTTATTGAGTGCAAGGCACGTAGAGAGGTAAAAGATTTTGAAATTCCAAGAAACGGAATGCTAGTCAATTTAGAAAGAAACTATCTTTATGAAGATTATGAAAACAAAATTTTCATAAGTACATTAAAATCAGATAGCATCTATCTATGGGCTGAAGACGCAGATGTTTGGAAAGTATCAAATTATTATATTGTTAAGCCAAAAAATGGTTGGACTCGAAGATATATAAATGTGTATTCCAGTAACCCTAAAAGTGAAGATAAATTGTTGTTCCAACAACTATTTGAAGTAATTGAACTGCCAGAACCTGACATTTTTTTTGATGAATCAATAAAAGACACTATCCTTTATCACTCTTATCGTGATGCTATTCCAACAGTAGGTTATTATTTAGATGACATGCACGAAGACGAGAATCTTATTTATAAGTTTTTGAATTATGATTATGAAATAATTTCAGGAAAGAAAAAAGAAATCTTCAAAGTAAAATCAGAATATGGAAATAAAGAGTTTCAGGACAGGCTAAAAATAATTAAGGCAGGTGACATAATAACCATTAGTAATGCTTTTGTTCTTTATCCTAACAACAAAGTAAAGCAGATAAAAAATAAAACCGTGATTATCAAAACCGAGTAAATGCTACTGTGCCTAACAGGCTATGCACTGCCCCCCTATAAACTG
>DEQQ01000085.1 GCA_002360455.1 Saprospiraceae bacterium UBA3362 | reverse complement strand
GAGCGGGAGACGAGACTCGAACCCGCGACCCCGACCTTGGCAAGGTCGTGCTCTACCAACTGAGCTACTCCCGCATCTGTGTTTTGTATAATTGTAATCGGTTTCGTTAAGAACTTTCAGCTTCCTGAACAGTTTCTTAATTTTCGGAGTGCAAATATACGCTTGCCTTCCAATTTCAATACCTATTGCGTCGATTTTTTGTAAAAAATATTTATGCATTAGTAAATATCATAATATGTTGTACCTTTGATAGTCAGTGCCCATGAGCAAATTAGGGAAAATATTAGTCGCAATGAGTGGCGGTATAGACAGTACCGTTGCAGCTCTTTTATTGCACGAACAAGGTTATGAGGTGATCGGAGTAACTATGAAAACTTGGGATTACCAGTCCAGTGGCACAAAAAACGGAAAAGAAACCGGCTGTTGTTCGCTGGATTCTTTGCAGGACGCAAGATCTGTGGCCGTTAAGCTTGGATTTCATCATTTTATATTGGACATCAGAGAGGAGTTCGGACAGTCTGTGATTGATAATTTTGTCGAAGAATACTTGGCGGGCAGAACCCCTAACCCCTGTGTTATGTGCAATACTCATATTAAGTGGAATGCGCTGCTCAAAAGGGCAAATGCCTTGGACTGTGAATTCATTGCCACAGGTCATTACGCCAGAATAAAAAAACTAAATCAACGTTATTACATTTCCAAAGCCAAAGATCTCAACAAAGATCAGTCTTATGTTTTATGGGGATTGAGCCAGGATAGTTTGGCTAGATCAATGTATCCATTGGCCGAATTTGAAAAACCGGAAGTTCGAAAAATGGCATACGAAAGAGGTTATGAGAGTTTATCAAAAAAGGGAGAGAGTTACGAAATTTGTTTTGTGCCGGATAATGACTACAGAAGTTTTCTAAAAGCCAAAGATCAAGATCTGGAAGCAAGAGTTAATCAGGGTTTGTTTTTGGATCAAGCGGGCCAAGTGATTGGCAAGCATGAAGGCTATCCATTTTATACAATTGGTCAGCGCAAAGGATTGGGGCAGGCATTTGGTAAGCCAATGTTTGTAACCGATATTGATTCTATAAACAATACCGTAACCTTAGGTGAAATTCATGATCTGGAAAGAAAGTCATTGTGGATCCAAAAACCCAACTGGATGAAATACGAGACGGTCATCCATAAGGATGAGCTTGTGACCAAAGTGAGATATAAAGATCCCGGACATGTCTCATCTCTGTCTGTAGATGGAGATCTTCTTAGAGTAGATTTTCCTTATTCTGTTCGAGGAGTTGCTCCGGGACAGTCGTCTGTGGTCTATGAGGCTGATGATATAGTTTGCGGGGGAATCATTGTAAAATCCGAAAAACTGAATCCGGTTTAATAGAAAATTAACTTTAATTAATCTTTCTAAACCTTTGATCCAATTTCTTGAAAATAAAATTCTATAGATAAATCCATCTGATATGAACTTAGTTAAAATCATTTTTTGCATTTTCGTTTTAAGCATAAGTCAGTTTGCTTGTGATGAAAATAGTGAGACCATCACTGATGAACAGCTTGGGCTGAACTACGCTCCTATTGCTATAGGCAATTATTGGGAATATCAAGTTGACTCTATTCAGTATGATACCTTCAAGCGAATCATTATTGATACCGTTTCTTTTTTGATGAGAGAAGAAATTGTAGACAGTTTTAGAAACAGTGCCGGTGAATTGATTTTTAGAGCTGATGTTTCTTCCAGAGTTTCTGAGTCCGAAGCATGGAGATTGATCAACACAACATTTTTTACTAAAAACAGAGAGCGAATGGTAAAAACTGAAAACGGTTTAAATTTTATTAAGCTTGTTTTTCCTGTTCAGAGATTTTACAGTTGGGATGGCAACACTATGATCAATCCTCAAACAGCCATCACGGTTAAAGGGGAAGAACTCAAACCTTTTGAAGCTTGGAGTTATTATTATAAGGAAGTTCAAACTTCTGAAACATTGCTCAATAAGCAGTATCAAGATGTCATTACGGTGGAAGAAGTTAACGAAGACCTTGCTTTCAATAGGCGGTATTCTGTTGCGAAATATGCTCGCAATGTGGGTTTGATTTACAAAGAGCAATGGATTCTCAATACTCAAAGTCAAGACATATCTAAAAAATGGGAAGAAAAAGCTCAGTCCGGATTTATTCTTAAGTTTATATTGATCAGAAATGGATAATCAAAAACTAAGGTACAAACCTCTTTGCATGAGGAACCTGAAATGCGTCCCGGAACGGGACGGTGCAAAGCACCGAGCGATAGCGAGCATGGAAGACTCCGACCCCACAGAATGTGGGGGCATGCCATAAATTAAATTTACAAACGAAAAATCAACATGTCACATACAGCAAGCTTTATTGTAGATGGAATAAGAAGTGGAATCGGTTCATTGGGCGGTTCATTGTCTAGTATTAGGCCGGATGATCTGTTGGCTTTGATTCTTAAAGAACTGATTCGGCGCAACCCGACAATTGATCCTTCGGCTATTGATGATATCATCATTGGTTGTGCAAATCAGGCAGGAGAAGACAATAGAAATGTAGCCAGGATGTCCTCTTTGTTGGCAGGGTTTCCAACAACAGTTCCGGCAGAAACGGTGAACAGATTGTGTGCTTCTGGGATGTCTGCAATTGTGAATGCGCATCGCGCAATGGGTTGTGGAGAAGGTTCTGTAATGATTGGAGGAGGGGTAGAGAGTATGACCCGAGCTCCGTATGTATTGTCCAAAACTTCTATGCCCTTTGGCCGTGATATGAAGTTGTACGATTCTAGTTTTGGATGGAGATTTATCAACCCGGCCCTTGAACAGATGCATGGCTGCGACAGCATGGGAGAGACGGCAGAGAATTTGGCTGTTGAGCATAAAATAACTAGAGAAGATCAAGATCAATTTGCATTCTGGTCTCAAATGAAAACTAAGTTAGCGGTTGCATCCGGATTTTACAAGGATGAATTGATGGCCTTAGAAATTCAAATTTCTAAAACCGATACTCGATCCTTTGTGAGTGATGAATTTCATAAACCTAACACGGAACTTGATACTTTGGCCAAATTGAGACCGGCATTTTCTAAATCAGGATCTGTTACCGCCGGAAATGCTTCGGGGCTGAATGATGGAGCCGCAGCTGTTCTTCTAGCGGACGAGAAATCTTTATCAAGCTTTTCTCTGAAACCCAAGGCAAGGATAGTATCTGCAGCTGTTGTTGGGGTTGAGCCGCGAATAATGGGTATTGGTCCGGTTCAGGCAAGTCGGTTGGCATTAAAAAGAGCCGGTTTGAGCTTGGAAAACATGGATATTATTGAGATAAATGAAGCCTTTGCTGCTCAGGTGTTGGCCTGTACAAGAAGTTTAGGTCTTGAAGATCGAGATCAAAGGATAAATCCTAATGGGGGAGCCATAGCTTTAGGTCATCCTCTTGGAATGACCGGGGCAAGAATTATTCTCACCGCTGCAAGAAATTTGGAATTGTCCAATAAACGTTACGCTCTTTGTACAATGTGTATAGGAGTAGGGCAGGGTTATGCTGTAATTTTGGAAAGAGCATAAAAAAAGGCGACAAAAGAGCCTCTTCTGCCGCCATTGGTTTATTGGGGTTTCTATAATTTATTAAAAGTGGTAGTTGATACCCAATAATAGGGAATTGGTGTTGATATCCAAGCCAAAATTTCCACTGGAAGCACCGCCTGTTGACACTGAAGTGTATCCGAGGTATCCATATTTTGCTGTTGCAGTCCAATGGTCAGACATCACGTATGTCAATCCCGGTCTGATTCCGATATTGAAACTATTGGTTGCGTCTTTGGCATCTTTGATTTTGGTACTAATAAAATCAACACCCGGCGCTAAAAACACAAAAAGATGATCTCCGGACTTCCATCCGTATCTTAATTCTGCTCCAAGAGCAAACCCGGATGATTTTACTTCAGTAGGAACTTTGACTGTACTATTTCGCAAGCCTAATCCTACCACAACAACCATCTTTTCATTCAGAATTCTACCGTATTGAGGTACGAATGAAAAATTGGACTGAGCGTCATTAGAACTAAATCCAAGCTCACCTCCTACAAAATTACTCATTTGGCTAAAGCCAAAGGTGCTAAAACAAAGTGCAATCAGAATAATAGTTAATTTTTTCATTGGTTAAATGTTTTGATGTGAATGCCAAAGTTAGAAATTAATTAACAAATTTTATAATTTTATATATAATTAATTTTTATTTGACATGAAAACATAGCCTAAAACGAGCATTTCAAGGGCTAAACCGGCAAAATTGCGATAAAACTTAAAAAGGACTCAAGTTAATCTTGGCCATTTCCTGACCCTTTTTTCTTATAGGGACAATGCCTGCATGAGGAGTTGCAGCAATAATTTCGTTTTATAAGATAGTGTTCTGTAAATACTATGAACTGCCCTTCTCTATAGTAATCAAGACCCTCTTCCAAAGGCTTATCTAAGGAATCTAAATTCAAATTTGTTGGAGATTTATACTATTCCGGTTTCTTGTAACCAAAAAATAGCTTCCAAAAATGACACAGCTAAAGAATAAGGTCCCTGCCAATTCATAAGAAAAGAAAGGGATAGCCATTGTATAACAGCTGATCAAACCTGTGAGGGTTTTGGGATAGAGGGCATCGTTGATCCAAACTCCAAAATTGCTTACTACAAAAAAAAGAATGCTGCTCAAAAGGCTCATTTGGGCGATGCTCAAGGCTCCAATTTCTTTGCGTCTATATTGATTTCTCAATATTAAATAATTGATCATATAGCAGGAATATACAAAAACAAAAGAAGTCACATATTGATTGGGAGAAACCGGTAGACCATAAATCACATGATTTACAATAAGATCTGCTGAAAAATAAGCTAAAATACAGCTCAGTAATCCCGGCAAGCCCAATATACCGGCAGAAAAAATGATTCCTGCAGACATGGCTATAAAATTGGGTTGATGGGGAATAAGCCTACTCAGAAAAACCAAAATAAACAGACCCGACAACAGTAAAATTCTCTTATTAGAATTCATTGATCTCAGTTTTTATAATTAAAACTCCACAAACATACAGTAAAAAAGAACTATCATGTTACTATTGGCTGATTTTTTTGAGCTTTGATCCATAGGCCACTTAACATTATTTGGTTTAGCCAATTTGGAAATACAATTGAAATCATTACTTATCATAAGGGATTAGTTTGTTTTTATTCTATTACGTGAGAATACTCCCTCCAATTGAAAGGGATACTTCATAAGGAGAGTTGTATCTGTTTTGATTCTGATCGTCCACCGACTCTATTGGTTTTTTTGTATCAAGGTTCAAACTCTCCGAGCAATTCCAATTCAACTCCGGTATAATAAAACTCTAGGGTTTGCTGCTTATAATAAATTCTAATTCAGGCCAACATTCTTTATCGATTAATCTAACAATTTATTTTACCTTTATATCCCTTAGAACAATTATTTAAAAATACATGAATAAACTTTGCATTCTTTTTTTAGCTTGTTTTTGCACAATGGCTTCTGCTCAAGATTGTTATTGGCAACAGGGTGTAGAATATGTTATTGATGTTGATTTTGATACCGAGAAACATCAATATGAAATAGATCAAAAAATGATCTTTCACAACAACAGCCCGGATACACTCAAAGAATTATTTTTCCATGCCTTTCTTAATGCATTTCAACCTTATAGTGACATGGATATTCGCAGCCACACTATTGCCGATCCTGATCGCAGAGTGGGAAAAAGAATTAGGGCACTTACATCTTCGGAAATCGGTTTTCATGAAATTCATTGGATCAAATCAGAAAATAAAAAATTGGATTTTAATGTTGAAGGAACCATTGTTCATGTTTTCCTTGATCAAGTTATTTTACCTCATTCTTCCAAAAATCTTCAACTCCAATACAAATCTCAAATCCCAATTCAGATCAGAAGGAACGGCAGAAACAACTCTGAGGGAATTGATTATTCTATGGCTCAATGGTATCTCAAACTTTGCAACTATGACAAAGAAGGTTGGCATGCTGATCCCTATATAGGAAGAGAATTTTATGGCATTTGGGGTAATTATAAAGTGAACATTAAAATGGATCCGAGGTATTGTGTTGCGGCGACCGGAGTGCAAAGCAATAGTGGTGATGTGAATTGTGAATCTAAATCTTCCAAACCCGGAAAAGCTAAAGAATGGATTTTCGAAGCAAAAAATGTGCATGATTTTGTTTGGGCGGCCGACCCGGATTATACCAGAGATGTCTATTCTTTGGCGGATGGACGGACTCTCCAGTTTTATTATCAGGCCAAAGAGAAATATGCTGATCAATGGAAAAAACTTCCTGCAATTATGGATACTGCACTTCGATTCATGGAACAACATTTTGGCCCGTATACTTATCCAACTTATTCCTTTATTCAAGGAGGTGACGGCGGAATGGAATATCCCATGGCGACATTGATCACGGGAAATAGATCATTGCATAGTTTGGTTGGTGTTTCTATTCACGAGTGGATGCATTCTTGGTATCAAATGATGTTGGCCACCAATGAATCTAAATATGCTTGGATGGATGAGGGATTTACAAGTTACGCAGAGGCTATAACCATGAATTATTTGGCGCAGAAAAATTTGATCGATGGATTGAAATATGATGAATTCCCATTTCAAGAAAGTGTAATCCAATGGGTGAATTTTTGTACCAATATCGGAGACGAACCTCTTTCTGTCCATGCAGATCATTTCAAATCCAACAGAGCCTATGGACTGGCAGCCTATACCAAGGGAAGTCTCACCATTCTCGAGCTTGAGTATATTTTAGGAAAAGAATCCGTATCCAAAGGTTTATTGAATTATTATTATGCCTGGAGATATAAACATCCTGATGCCAATGACTTTTTTAGAGTCATGGAGAAAACTTCTAATGTGGAGTTGGATTGGTTTAGAGATTATTGGGTGTACACAACAGACCAAGTGGATTATTCCCTCGGAGAACCTCGAGATACACTAAAAACTCTGGCTGTATTGGATTTAAAAAGAATCGGAACATTCCCAATGCCAATTCAATTGAGAGTCATTGATAATAAAGATAAAGTATACCAATATTTTATTCCATTGGATCTTATGAGAAATATTTCTCAAGACTTTTCCAAAGAAATTAAGGTATTAAAAGCTTGGAATTGGGTGAATCCTGATTACCAGGTATTGCTGCCTTTTTCCAAAGATCAAATCAAGGAAATAAGTATTGATCCTGATGTAATGACTATTGATGTGGATCGGGAAAATAATATTTGGAAACCCTGATTAGACCCAAGTATCATTTTATTAATATTCAATCTGGGATTTGCACTTAGACAAGAAATTATTCTGATGAAAATGACTTCTTTTTTTTCTAATTATTTTTGAATCAATGCTTTGTAAAATAGCAAATCTATCGCTTTTTCATTTTGTCGATATTTAATCTTCATTTTTGGAATCAAGAAGCAGTTTATTTTGTTGTTTATTATAGAAAACAATAACTTAATAAATAAAAAATATGATCAAAGAAGTTACAGGAGACATTTTATTGACAGGCGCACAAGCAATTGCACATGGAGTTGCGCCCAACGACCATTTTGATAGAGGATTAGCACTTAGTTTACGTGAACAATATCCCGCAATGGCAAAAGATTTTAGGCATTATTGCCATACTTTTGGTCCCAAGGCCGGAGACGTTTGGATGTGGGGTACGGTAGATCATTTGCGTATTTTTAATCTGATGACACAAGACCCTGCAAAGACATTGAATGGCCATCCGGGTCACGCAACAATGCATAATGTGAATGTTTGCCTTCATAATCTTGAAAAAATGATTAAAGAGGAGGGCATTACAAGTTTGGCTTTGCCCAAATTGGCAACAGGATATGGACAATTGGATTGGAATGAAGTTTTTCCAGTAATTAAGAAAAAACTTGAGAATATTGGAATTCCAATTTATATCTATTCAACCTACGTGAAAGGCCAAAAAGCTGCAGAATAATTCTCCTAATGGCTTAATCCTAAGTCATTAAGTCTTGGATTTAGCCTTTGGAAAAAATGGCCAATAAGGCCATAGATTTTGAAACCCGAAATACGGATTTTATTCACAATTAATCCTAATTTCGGGTTTTTATTGCTCTTCCTTCAAATGATTCACTTATGGACTGTGATTTGCATGTTCAGTCTCTCTTTATTTTGGTACATGCATGATCAATTTTTACCCTACGTTGGAGGACATTTGGGACTGATATGCGTAAACAAAGGTGAGTATAAGGAAGATCAATTCCTTTTCTTCAAAGGGGAGAACCCAAGGATGGTGAGCGATTTCAATTTCATAATTCATTGAACTCCATATTATTTTGGGTTTAAAAAAGCATACCAACTGGCCATTTTTATCCATCAGTTTGAAACTTGAATCCCACAAGGAAAAGTGTTTGAAAACCAGTTCCGGGTAGTCTTTGAATTCTATAATAGCTTCCCCCTTCCAGTTAAACTTGATTTCTCCAAGTTTGGATTCTTCAGATTTAATCTCAAATCGAGACGACCATAAACTTATTGACTCAATTCTATAAACTGAGTTAGCAATGCTTATGCTTCCTGATAGTTGTAAAGCCCGCATTAGCTTAAGTTTGCCCAAAGTCTGGGCATCCAAATCCAATAAATTAAACTCAGAAAAGCCATTCTGCTTTACTCTAAAATGCTCCAATATTTCTCCCATACGATTGTGTGTAGATATACAATAAGCCACAAAATAAGTAACAATATATTTCTAAAAAAAATATATAAAAAACATCTTAAAAAATTTTGAAATCGCTGGGAAACCTTCCGATATTGTGCTCCAATTCAAGCAAAAACAAAACCATTTTCAGCATTATGCTTTTAATCTGTATTGTATGTGCTATACTCTGTTGCAGTATGGCTTTTAATATGTGGCAGCAAAAAGGCTCCTCTTTTAGATAAAGAGTGCTGCCGTAAGGACCAAAACTCTACTCATTAATTCTCCCAAGAACCGTGATTTTTGTGTAGAGTTTTTTGTTCTTGGATACTTCAAGTGGACTTCTTCTCTATATACAACTAGAACCTATTGTATTTTCTACGTTTTTTTATATATACCTTTTGGACTTAGACCAGTTCCTTTCGCAATCTAGCTACTGGAATATTAAGCTGCTCTCTGTACTTTGCAATCGTTCTTCGAGCAATATTATAGCCTTTTCTAGATAGAAGCTCCTTAAGCCTTTCGTCACTGAGTGGTTTTTTCTTGCTTTCACCCAAAATCATTTCAGACAAAATTTTCTTTACTTCAAGTGTAGAAACTTCGTCCCCTTCTTCATTCTGAATGGACTCAGAAAAGAAATCTTTGAGCCGCTTTGTGCCAAACTCAGTTTGTACAAATTTGCTGTTGGCTACTCTGGAAACCGTAGAGATGTCGAGTCCGGTGATCTCAGAAATGTCTTTTAGAATCATTGGCTTTATCTTCTTTTGATCTCCGGTCATAAAATAATCATGCTGATATTGCATGATCGCATACATAGTGCGTTGAAGCGTATCTTGTCGTTGTTTGATGGCATCTATAAACCACTTTGCACTTTCTATTTTTTGCTTGATGAAAAGAACAGCCTCTTTTTCCTTTTTATTATTGGTTCCTGCTTTTTGGCCATCCTTGTAGGTCCTCAACATTTCCATATATTGGTCGTTGACTCGCAAATCCGGAGCATTTCTTGAGTTGAGGATCAATTCAAGTTCTCCTTCTCGATTCAACACTGTAAAATCCGGCACAATATAATGACCTACAACATTGTTAGGCTGAACAGAATCCACATAGCCCGAAGATGGTTTTGGATTCAACTTCAATATCTCATCAATAGAAGCTTTGAGCTGAGATTCACTTAATCCTAATGACCTCTGAAGTTTGGTATAATGTTTTTTTGTGAATTCTTCAAAGTACTTATCCAATATCAGTTCTGACAACTTCAGCACTTTGAGCTGACTCTTTTTTAGACTCGGTTTTTGTTTGGCCTTGACCTGAATCATCAGACATTCCCTTAAATTCCTTGCACCTACACCCGGAGGATCAAATTGTTGAATTTTAAATAAAATAGCAAGGATCTCTTTTTCATTGGTATCAATGTTTTGAGCAAAGATCAAATCATCAATAATGGCGTTCGGTTCTCGCCTCAGATATCCGTCATCGTCAATGCTTCCAATAATCTGTAGCGCAATCTTGTACTGATCCTCTGTTTTAAGTTGCAACAATCCTATCTGACGCTCCAAATGGTCGTGAAATGTACTTTCCACTGCCACCGGTATAGTCCTTTGTTCTTCTTGGTCTCCACCAAAATCATCTGACTTGTATTTATAAGAAGCCGTATCGTCATCCATATACAGGTTTAGATACTCCTCAAATTCTATATCATTGTTGGATTCTGCAGTCTCTTCTTTGAAGTCATCCTGCTCATGGTCGGCAGCCGAATCATCTTCTGCCGTCTCAAAACGCTCCATGGGATCTTCATCATGATCGCCTTCTTCAAGGGCAGGATTGATCTCCAGCTCCTCCTGAATTCGTTGATCCAGAATAGAAGTAGGAATTTGGAGCAGCTTCATGAGCTGAATTTGCTGTGGCGACAGCTTTTGAAGTAGTTTCTGACTGAGATGTTGCTTAATCATATAGTAAAAAAGCCTTATATAAAAACAATAATTTCAATGAATTAGTTCGGATTACTGTTTTTGGCATACTTTTGAGAAGCAAATATACGAGAAATTCAGTCATATTAAAAAATATTTTAATACATAAATTATTAAAAATGTTGGTTAACGAAAAAATCGCTAAACTCCGTATGCAAATGAACAGCGCCGGAGTCGATGCTTATATCATAGGTTCGTCAGATCCTCACCAAAGTGAATATGCTCCCGAATATTGGAAGGGCAGATACTGGATTTCGGGATTTCATGGAAGCGCAGGAACCGTTGTAGTAAGTCAGAATCATGCAGGATTATGGACTGATGTGAGGTATTTTCTGCAAGCCGAACAAGAACTGGCCGGATCAGAAATTCAACTTCATAAAATGAAAGTTCAGACTCAGGCAGAATATTTAGATTGGATTCTGGAGAATTTGAAAGAAGGGCAGGTCGTGGGTTTGGATTTTTGGTGTTTTAGCCTGAGTCAGATTAATTATTTTGATAAAATATTGACTGAAAAGAAACTCCGACTTAAAGATTGTGGAGATCTTTTGGCTCCATTCTGGAATGACAGGCAGCCATTGCCTTTGGATCCCATATTTGAGCACGACAGCAAATTTGCTCCTAGCTCCAGAGCAGAAAAATTACAGATTGTACACAAAGAAATGAAAGCCAAAGAGGCTGACTATTTTTTGGTTTCCGCCTTAGATGAGGTAGCCTATATTCTCAACCTCAGAGGTCGGGATGTGGAATCCAATCCCGTTTTTGTAGCTTATTTAATGCTTCAACTAGGGCAGCAAACTTTATATATAAATCCTCAAAAAGTTTCGGCCGAATTACTAATCAAGTTGCAAGAAGATAATGTCCTGATCAAAGAATATCAAGAGTTGTTTTCGGATCTGAGCAAGCTCAATTCTAATCATAAAATATGGATTGACAGCTCCACTCTCAATGCAAAAATTTCGCTCTCTCTACCTCAAGGCTCTATTATTTATTCACCGAGCTGCATTATGAATATGAAGGCTCAGAAAAGTCCGGCCGAAATAAGTCATATTCGAACTGCAATGGCCAAAGACGGGGCAGCCCTTGTGAGATCCATGATGTGGTTGGAATCTCAGTTGGATAACAATGCAAACGTAAGTGAATTTGATTTTGCAATGCAAATTGCACAAGAAAGATCCAAAATGCCACATTATTTTGGAGAAAGCTTCAATGCTATAATAGGCTATCGTTCCAACGGCGCAATCATTCACTATAGACCTCCGGCTACAGGTTCTGCCCTTATTCGCAAAGCAGGAGTTTTGCTTTGTGACAGCGGTGGTCAATACGAGGACGGCACTACGGATATTACAAGAACCATCGCATTAGGTGAAGTTTCGGATGAGATCAAGATTCATTACACTGCCGTACTCAAAGGGCATATTGACTTGGATAAACTGATTTTTCCTAAGGGAACCAAAGGCATTCAAATGGATATTTTAGCTCGTCGTCATTTGTGGAATTTGAATCTTAACTTTGGACATGGCACAGGCCATGGCGTGGGCTACTTTATGAATGTTCATGAGCCTCCTCAGGGTTTTGTGTCTGCATGGAACCAGAGAGGGATGACCGAGTTCTTGCCCGGAATGCTTACATCCAATGAACCCGGATTTTATCAAGAAGGAAGCCACGGTATTAGGATAGAAAATCTGGTTGTGGTTCAGCCTGTTTCGGGCTCAGAGGAGTTTTATTGTTTTGAAAATCTCACACTCTTTCCTATCGATACAAGCTTAATTTTTTCTGCTCATTTTGGAGCAGAATATCAGAATTGGCTCAATGATTATCATAAGAAAGTGTGGAATCAAGTTTCACCTTGGCTCAATGAAAAAGAACAGGCTTGGTTGAAAAAAAATACAGAAATCTATAAGGCTTAGGCTGTGTCCCTGCAAGCAGGGTCGTAGTCTTCCTGACTCGCTATCGCTCGGTGCTTCGCACTCCCGGCAAAGCCGGTCTCATACAGCCTACTCACAGGGATATATTAACTCGATATAAAATTCAACAAAGTCCATTACCCCATTAGAAACAAAGACCTGTGATTTTTTGATAGTTAAACTTGAATAATATTTCTTAAACCATTAGCTATGTCAAATTCCAATCCTTACTTCAAAGAAATTCAATATTTCGCTATCGGAAGCTTAGGAAAAACGCATGGTGTGCATGGATCAATAAAGTGTTTTGTACAAGAAGAATTCAACGACTTGATCCAAGCTAACCAATGGTTATTTATAAAACCAAAAGGTAATTTTATTCCCTTCAAAATATTGGATGTCAAAGGAGATGGAGAGCTCATGATTCAGCTGGAAGGAATCCATAACTTAGAACAAGCAAAGGATTTGGCCCATCAAGAAATCTATGTTGACAAAAGCAAATTTTCAAAAGAACTTTTAGACCTTATCGATAAGCAATACAGTGAGGCTGAGTTTGAAGGCTTTCAATTGTTTGATCAAAATGGAATTTCGTTTGGCACCATCTTATCTATTGAAGAATTTCCGTCACAATGGATGCTAAAAATTGCAGACCATAAAATTGAATTTTATGTACCGTTTGTTGAGGAATGGCTCCTTGATATTGATGAAGATCAACGGACAGTTACCATGCAATTGCCGGATGGAATGCATCCTTCCGGAGCCTCGGATTTAGATGAAGAATGAAGCTGTAGCTGCAGTAAAAAAACAAGCTACAGTTCCTCCAATAAGAGCTTTGATTCCAAGTTGAGCGAGCGTAGAACGTTGTGATGGAGCCAAACTTCCAATGCCGCCGATTTGAATTCCGATAGACGCAAAATTGGAAAAGCCACACAATGCATAAGTACAAATAAGTAAGCCTTTTTCGCTCATGAGCATATCTTTTTTCATTGCAGCCATAGAAGTGTAGGCATAGAATTCATTGAGTATTGTTTTTTCTCCAAGCAATTGACCTGCCAACATCAAGTCTTGAGTCGGAACTCCTAATAGCCATGCAATAGGTGAGCATACAACGCCCAAAATAAATTGGAGTGAAAAGGCATCATATTTTGACCCGGGAAGGGATTTTACCCATTCATTAAGCCCAAAAAAAGAACCAACACTATTGGTTATTATATAATTCACCATATAAATGAGAGCGGTAAAAACCAAAAGCATTGCACCAACATTTACGGCTAATTTTAACCCATCTGAAGTTCCATTAGAAATGGCCTCCAATATATTGGAACCTATTTTATCTTTTGGAATATTCAGCTCTTGATCTATTTGATCCGGATTGACCTCGGGCAACAAGAGCTTAGAGGCCACTATAGCTGCAGGAGCTGACATAACCGAGGCTGATAAAAGATGAGTCGCATAAAGTTGTTGCTTGACAGGATCATCTCCTCCCAAAAATCCCACATAAGCTGCCAATACTCCGCCGGCAATGGTGGCCATACCTCCTACCATCACACAAAGAACTTCGGAGCGCGTCATTTTCTCCAGATAGGGTTTGATAAGTAAGGGCGCTTCGGTTTGACCAAGAAAAATATTGCCTGCGGCAGAGAGACTTTCTGCACCGGAAAGCTTCATGGTTCTTTTCATCACCCAAGCTATTCCAAAAACGATTTTTTGCAAAATTCCTAAGTAATAGAGCAGTGATGTTACAGCAGAGAAAAAGAGCACTGTGGGCAACACTTGAAATGCAAATATGAAGCCATAGTTTTGGCTTTGATCCATTAGATTTCCAAATAAAAACCGGCTGCCTTCTTTAGTGAAATCCAAAAAAACGACAAAAACACCGGCAATATGCTCAAATATGGATTTAATAAAGGAGACCTTCAAGACGCCTAAGGCAAATACAAACTGGAGTAGTAACCCTGTGATTACCAACCTCCAATTGATCGATTTTTTATTTTCACTTAATAAATAACAGAGACCGACCAAAAATATTATGCCAAATATTGCTCTAAATGACCCAATTTCCATACCTATTCAATAATTTTGGGCAAATTAAGCAAATTCTCTTAAACCAATCCAAAAATGGCAAACAAAGAATCATTCCTCATCGGCGTCACCGGTGGCAGCGGCTCCGGTAAAACCACATTCATTCGGAATCTCCGATCAGAGTTTACTGAGGAAGAGCTGGGCTTGATTTCTATGGATAATTATTATAAGCCCAGGCAACAACAAGTAAAAGATGAAGCGGGAGAACTCAATTTTGATCTGCCTTCATCCTTTATTTGGGTTGATTTTTTTAAAGATTTAGCCAAAGCAAAACAAGCTCAAGAGATAAGAAGAATGGAATATACATTCAATAACCCTCTTGCAGTTGCTCAAGAAATTGTAGTTCCACCTGCCAAAGTTTACCTTATCGAAGGCTTGTTTTTATTGCATGATGAGTTATTAAGAAATCTTCTGGATTTGAAGGTGCTCATCCATGCAGACGATGTTTATAAAGTGATTCGCAGAATAAAAAGAGATCAAACAGAGCGAAATTATCCACTGGAAGATGTTCTTTATAAATACGAAAAACATGTTTCTCCCTCTTACAAAGCCTATGTAGAACCTTATCTTTCTTACCTGGATATAATCGTGTACAACAATAGACATTTTAACAACGCACTTGATATGTTCAAAGCCTTTATTCGAGAAAAACAAGCGAAGTCTTAGCATTGATAGAGCATAGTATTTGTGTCGAACTTTATCCGTTTTTTAAAAAATGACAATAAATTAATTGAACCGATAAAAGGGATTTATTTTACTATTGAAGTAAGCGAAGTTGCCTTCTAAAAAACACCATTAAATCAAAAGAAATTGACTTTATGGGTTCCAATTTATATTTGTTCGTTAGAGTTGATATGAGTCGACCATTTGGATTTAATTTTGTAGAAAATCGAGAGTAAAAAACACTAAATTCGTAAAGATCAGTTAATGATTTATATTGCTCAAGCAACATGATTTCTTCAGCCAGTTCGTCATTCCAAAAATGCTTATCAGAATTCATAAATTGAAAAACACATTCCAAATTAGTCTGCTCTTTATGTTTTTTTAGCCAATACAAAGCAATCTCATTGAATGCAGTATGGCTCATACAATCTGCCAACCAAGCAAATTCCATATTTTCTTCAAGCAAGTGTTCATCAATCATCAATTTCAAACATAAAACAGAAGTTTGTTCATCTTTTGAGTTCTTTATTCTTTTGAATAAATCTTTTGATTTTTTATTGGAGAGAAGAGCCTTAATATGATCCACTACAATAGCCTTTTCATCAATAAGGTCAAGAGGAATATGATCCAACAGTTGTGTTTTCTTAAAACTCAAAGGGAATGAAGAAAAGCTTATTTCTGTTTTTTGAATCTGTTCGTTGAGTTCACTTTTCAATTCATTCTTCCAGTCGGTGTTCGAATTTGGAGAAAGATTGACTCGTAAAATATCCATCTGGTACTTTTTTAAACTTTGATTGATTTCAAGTTTAAAAAATTCAACTTCCTCTTGGCGAATAAATTGGAGAGCTTTAAGCCATTGCAATTTTGTTTTTTCGTTATTAAGGGTCAAGCTTTTTTTAAAATGTTCAAAAAAATCTTCCGGAAAATAAATTCTCCATTGCGATAAGAAAAATTCAATGCCCTTAGTCTCAATCCTTTCAGGTAATGATTGGTTCCATTGCAAAAAACTTAGGTCGCGATATCTATCGAAAATTTTACAATAAGCATGTCCTGCTTCTCCCACAATGGGAATGATGGCAGAGGCTATAAGTTCAGATTTGGTGGCTAGATCCATGGCGCTTTGAATACAATTGATAGGCAAAGGCCGATATTTCTTTTTAAGAATAGTGGCTAGCTCATAAGCTACACCATTGAGTTGGTTCTTAAAAATGGTTTCAAGGATATTATGAAATTCCATCCAGGACCAAAACTTGACGGTCCCAAATTCTTGGTCCGGAGGACTAAAATATTTGACGGCCGTTTTTTGGATTAGGCCTGACTCGATGAGCTTTTTTTGAGCCTGTTTAGCTTGATTTGGAATCCCCTGACTGAGGCTTTCCAGCAGCAATTGCCAGTCTTCTTCCGGTTGCGAAGAGAAATTTCCAAATGAATTGTCAAGATGATTACTAATTGTCTATAAATTTTTTGATTAAGCTCTGAACACCTTATCTTTGCGCCGAATATTAAAAAAAATATCCATTCTATGGCAAATATCGGTCATGTTAGTCAAATTGTCGGTCCCGTTGTGGACATTTCTTTCTCAGGTGAAAGCTCACGCTTACCCGAAATTTATAATGCCTTATGCATAAAAAGAGAGGGCAAAGAGGATCTTATTCTTGAAGTTCAACAGCATCTGGGAGAAGATAGCGTAAGGGCTATAGCGATGGATTCTACAGATGGACTTTCTAGAGGAACAGAAGTGATAGACCTTGACACAACTATTGCTATGCCTGTTGGAGATGATATCAAAGGCAGACTTTTCAATGTTGTAGGACAAGCCATTGATGGTTTGGGAGAAGTGAGCCGAAAAAACACGTATTCCATCCATAAAAAACCGCCTACTTATGAAGACTTAAGTACCGAGACTGAGGTTCTTTATACCGGAATTAAAGTAATTGATCTTATTGAACCCTATTCAAAAGGTGGAAAGATCGGACTTTTTGGAGGGGCCGGTGTTGGAAAAACCGTATTGATTCAGGAACTGATCAATAATATAGCCAAAGGGTACGGAGGACTTTCGGTTTTTGCCGGAGTAGGAGAGAGAACAAGAGAAGGAAACGACTTGCTTCGAGAGATGATCGAGGCCGGAATTATAAAATACGGAGAGAAGTTCAAACACTCCATGGAAGAAGGTGGATGGGATTTGAATGCTGTAGATAAAAAGGAATTATTGGACTCAAAAGCGACATTTATCTTTGGTCAGATGAATGAGCCTCCCGGAGCCCGTGCTCGAGTTGCATTGTCAGGATTGACAGTAGCTGAGTATTTCCGAGATGGGGATCTGAATGATCCTGCAGGAGGAAAAGATATTCTTTTCTTCATTGATAATATCTTCCGTTTTACTCAAGCAGGCTCTGAGGTTTCTGCCCTTTTGGGACGTATGCCATCTGCTGTAGGATACCAACCTACATTGGCTACAGAAATGGGATTGATGCAAGAAAGAATCACTTCTACCAAGAGAGGATCTATCACATCAGTACAAGCGGTTTACGTACCTGCAGACGACTTGACGGATCCGGCTCCGGCTACGACTTTTGCTCACTTGGATGCAACCACAGTATTGTCTCGTAAAATAGCGGCCTTAGGTATTTATCCTGCGGTAGATCCGTTAGACTCAACCTCAAGAATTTTAGATCCTCATATTATCGGAGAATTGCATTACAATACTGCACAAAAGGTAAAAAATATACTTCAGCGATATAATGAGTTGTTGGATATCATTGCCATCCTCGGTATGGAAGAATTGTCAGAAGATGATAAGTTGGTTGTGCACAGGGCAAGACGTGTACAGAGATTCCTATCTCAGCCGTTTCACGTTGCCGAGCAATTTACAGGGATCAAAGGAGTGTTGGTACCTATAGAGGAGACAATTCGAGGATTCAATATGATCATGGATGGAGAAGTCGATGAGTATCCGGAAGCAGCCTTCAACTTGGTAGGTACTATAGATGATGCTATTGCCAAGGGTAAAAAATTATTGGCAGAGGCAGGAAACTAATCCAAGCTAAAACGTCAAGTTTTTTTCAAATAAACTCAATAAAAATAAATGAAGGTCAGCATTCTTACACCTGAAAAAAACCTCTTCGAAGGGGAGGCAAAATCAATAAAAGTTCCTGGAATCGGAGGAGGATTTGAAATTTTGGATCGACATGCTCCTATTATTTCAGCCTTAGGTAAAGGATTGGTGAGCCTTACTCAATCGGATGGACAAAAACAACAATTTCCCATTTTGAGCGGCTTTATTGAGGTCCTTAATAATGAGGTAAGTATTCTGGTGAGAGCCGGAAAATAAGTGAAGATTAATTGTTAATTTGATAAAAGAAAACGACCTGGCCCAAAGCAGGTCGTTTTTGATTTAGATCTTAAGACAATTGGTCAATGGCATCCCAATGGAATTCTGCCTTATCAAAATCAACTCCATTGAACTAAACACAAAAAATTAGGTTTATATCCTTAAATACAGGAAATTATGGCGTATTCAGAAAAAGTTTTAGATCACTTCAAGAACCCTAAAAACGTGGGCACTCTTGATAAAAATGATCCGACAGTAGGAACCGGTTTAGTTGGCGCTCCTGAATGTGGTGATGTGATGAGACTCCAGATCAAGGTAAATCCTCAGGACAATACCATCGTAGATGCTAAGTTCAAAACTTTTGGCTGTGGATCTGCAATAGCTTCTTCTTCCTTGGCCACAGAATGGTTAAAAGGGAAAAGCATAGATGATGCTCTCAAGATAGATAATATGGACATAGTAGAGGAACTGGCATTACCTCCGGTCAAAATCCATTGTTCTGTATTGGCGGAAGATGCTATCAAAAGCGCTATCAAAGATTACAAAGAAAAAAATCAAATCCACGCTTAACATGATTTTTGTAGCTGACTCGGCAAAAGCAAAAATTAATGAATTGATGCAAGAGGCGCATCTTGATTCAACACATTTTGTGCGTGTTTCAGTAACCAGTGGAGGCTGTTCAGGTTTAAGCTATAACATGGACTTTGATAATGAATCGCGGGAGAACGACCAGGTCTTCGAAGACAATGGCTTGAAAGTAGTGACCGATCTTAAGTCGTTTTTATATTTATTCAATTCTACGCTTGAATTTTCCGGAGGACTTGAAGGTAAAGGCTTTTATTTTCAAAATCCTAACGCCTCTCGTACCTGCGGATGTGGTGAGAGCTTTGCCGTTTAGAAACACCCACCAAAAATAAAATTTTGCATGTGAAATTTTTTGAGACTTCCGATTCATTTCTACTTCGGAGTTCTCATATTCTTTTCAGTCTCTATGTTATAAGTTTATTTTTTACAGAGATCCAACTGCCCGGATCGCTTTGGGAGAAAACTCGACTTTCGGATACCCTGTTTATTGCATTTGCTCTTGCAAGTTTGCCCTTGGTGTGGAAGAATAGAGAATTTTTATTTCGGCTTTTTATTGATAAAAAAATAAGATATTTGGTTATCGCTCTTTTGCTTTGGCCAATCATCAATATAATATCTTCTGTAGTTGCTCAATCCTATATTTCTCTTCAAGAATCTGTAGGCAGATTATTTCTTTCTTTAGCCTGTCTTTATTCTTTTGTTTTTTTTACATTTTCAAAATACAGGTCATTTCAATCCTTGACTTATGGCTTGTGGGGATGGGTTGCTTCAATAGTTGCTATTTGTGCTGTTACTTTATATTGTTTTGGTCTTTGGTCCGGAGATTATAATTGGTGCAGTTATTGGGAGAATTACCCCTATTTTGGATCCATTTTCAGGCTGGAAGGAGTGACAGCATCTCCTGCTTTTTTCAACAGTTTGCTTATTCCATCTTTTTATTTGATGGTTTGTGTTTATAAATTAAATAAAAGCAAGTGGACTTTGTCTGCCCTTATTTTTATTTTAATATCTAGCGCATTGACATTTTCCAAATCCAGTCTATTGCTAGTTCCTGCAATAATGTATTTATTTACTTTTAGATTGTATGAACGGATTAAACCCATTCTTTGGTTTTCTTCTATCTTATTATTTGTTGGAATAACTCATGTTGTAATCATTGGCAATACCAAAAATCAATCCCTCTTGCAAACCAATTATATTGGAAAGAAAGCGCTCTACAAAGGGACAAATTTTTCTCTATATCCATCCAGTTATTTGGAGATGAAAAAAGTAGCTGTCAATATGTTCTCTCGAAATTGTCTTATTGGAGTTGGGACAGGAAGATACAATTTAACATTAGATGAATATAAATCTGTTAATCAAGAGATCACCAGTGTGGCAAGTTTTGATCCTCACAGCAGTTGGACAGGAACTATGGCCGAGAACGGAATTTTTGGCTTGATGCTGATTGGAGTTTTTTCTATTCTGTTTTTCTTTATGAAAAAAGAATTAGACTCAAGCAGTCCACATTTTATTTTTTACAAATGGTTTTTTCTGATGATGCTGGCCGAATCCCTTTGTATGGATATTCTTAATCTGAGACATTATTGGTTTTTTATTGCAGTTTTTACTGCACAACTGGTTCATGATCGATTCAGACTCAAATTATCTTGATTTTATAGAAGTTATTAGTCTTAGATTGCTAAGCATAACCTCGATTGTGTTGGGTCCAAATACTCCAGATCATTTTGGGTGCCAGAACAATTCCGCAGATTATACAGGCGGTTCCAAAAAATATCATTTGAGTTCTGATGTAGAGTGCCATTCCATCTTGCAAACTTTCATCAAGGTCTTTTACCATCTCTTGAATTCCTATTTCGTCCAAGTAGTTTTGAAAATTTGCAAGAGCTTCTATGGAAAAAAACACAACCGGAATCATCGCAAATATTAAAATTAATTTTAGCCATTGATATTTGGAATAAGGCGATTTTTTCCATAAAAATAACAGCTTCAAATACAAGACAAAACCGGCTACATAAGTAATGTGTGTTATTAAAAAAGGGTATGGAATATTGTACTGAAGAATCGGAAGCACCATCAATAATGCAAACAATGCCGCCACCAGCCACCACGCCAATTCAATTGCCCATACTCTCATAGACTTTTATTGTATTTTTCGAAAATGGCATTTGGGTTTTCTTTTTTGATAAAAAGTGCAATTACAGAAGAAATAATAAAGCTAATGATGATGCCACCCAAAATAAGCATTACCAAACCGGAAAATGAAAAACTTTTTTGGGCAAGCAGTTTTTCAATCTGTGCATCTGCTGCCTCATCTCCTACATGATTTCTTAATTTTTCTATCATCTCAAGCCCTATTTTTTTTTCTTCCTCAAACTTGCTTGGGTCAATAAAGGTATTAAATAATTGATCAAACAGTACAGGAGAAATAAATCCTATCATCGTGCAAATAAATAAAGCAACAAGAACATCTTTCCAACTGATGTATCCGCCATGGGCTTTCCTTTCTTCTAAACCAACATAATAAATAAATCCAAGCGAAAATAAAAAAAGGAGAACAGAAATCCATACAGATGTCGAATTCATATTGGCAAGATACATAGCCAATTTTACAACAATAGTGATTGTTGCAAGAATAAAACCATATTTTATTGCTGAATTATATTTTGGATTCATGATGGGAAAGATGAAACTGTCCTTTGATAAAAACTCCTAAAGCTTTGCCTATCCTTTTTTGATTTATGAAAAAACTATTTTCTGATAAAGATTGATTTTCTTTTGGTGTAAATGTATATTCTCTATTCGGATCCCACCAGCTTATGTTGGCCGGCTTATCAACATCAATGACATCTTCCGGAAGTGAGAATATTTCCCTCGGTCTGATACTTACTTTCTGAACCCAAAGCTCATCGGTTAAATCCGAATTTGCAATTGATTTATAAACTGAATAAGCCGTTTGAAGATTGATTCCTCCAAATGCAGCTTGTTGAAATTCCAATTCTTTTTTTTCAGGATCCCATGGTGTGTGATCTGAACAAATAAGATCTATGGTATTTTCTATCAAGCCTGCGATCAAAGCTTTTCTATGTTCTTTGCTTCTCAACGGAGGCATAAGCTTAAGCTGATGTTTAAATCCTAAAACATCTTTATCTTCATAAGCAAGGTTCATTACAGAAACAGAACTGAATAATTTTATACTTTCTTTTCTTGCTCTTTTTATTTGAGCTACAGAATCTTGAGTGCTGATTTTATGCAGCATCAATGAAGCCTCCGCATATTGATTGAGTTTGATGTCGCGTTGCACCATCAGCTCTTCGGCAATGGCAGGGATTCCTTTGAGACCCATAAAGGTGCTCCAATGTCCTTCATGCATTTGTCCTAAAGCGCCAATAGATTGATCAAAAGGAAACTGGACTAAAACTGAATTAGGAATAAGTTTACTGTATTCTAAACTGCGTAACAACAAGCCTGAATTTTGAATCGAAATGCTTCCATCCGAAAAGCAATTTACATTCATTGAATTCATGTCCAACATTTCTGCCATCTCCTTTCCTGCACCTTCTTTGCTGATAGCTCCCACAGGATAAATTGTAACAGCTACAGATTCTGATTTTGCAAGTATGGCATGAACTTCGGTTTTGGAATGTGTAAAGGGTTTGTTATTGGGCATTATAAAAACCGCACCGTATCCTCCTGCTATTGCCGCGTTAGATAAGCTGGCTAAAGTCTCGCGATATTCATATCCGGGTTCTCCACAAGCAGCACCAAAATCTATCCAATAGGGCGACACACAAGAAGACTTACAATTTAATATTTTGGACTTAGAGCTTGGGGGAATATCTTTTGCAATTTGGGTAATTACTCCTTGTTGAATTTTAATATCACAGACCTTGAGATGATATTTAGACCTCGGATCAATGATTTTTACTTTTTGCAAAATAAATTCCATACACTTTAATTTTTCCAAAAACGAATCAATAGTGTCTCAATGAATAAAAATAATAATGCGAACAGTAACAAATATTTCCACCAATAATTCGGCGCAATAGATGCCGACACAATAGACTTAAAATCTACTCCATCTTGAGCATTAAGAATTTTGACCCGATCCTCCCATTGATCTTCAAGCTCTTTTTCTGTTAATGTGGTTAATTCAGATTCTTGTCTGCTTTGATTAAAGGCCATTTTGCCCAATTCTTGTTGCTCATTCATTAATTGGTATATTCCGGCTATACTTAGCTGATCATACACATCCAATACAAATTGATTTTGAGAAACATGGACTGAAGGAATGAATTCTTGTGGTCCAATGATTTTTAATTGTCGTTCTTGTTCTACATAATCTGAAGGCATTGGCCAATGGATCAATCTCTGTTCACCTATAGTGAAAACAGATTGTTGATTGTATTGAGAAACAATGGCAGCTTTAAACAAGAACGGAACAAATAATTCGGCATTCTTGGAGAAATCAGAATACTCCGGTTGGAGTGGAGACGCACATACGTACAAATTGGCATTACTTAATCTGTATCGATTTAGGAAGTTCAATCCATCTCGGTATTTTAATATGGTTTCGACACCTCTTCCTCCGATCAATTCATAGTTGGCTTTGGTTGCAGGAAGTTTGATATTGTTTTTTAATTGGATAAAAACATCCTGATACAATGATTGCTCTTTATTGAGCTCAGCACAATCTCTGTCTTTTCGTTCAAATTGATTCCATCTTGGTCCATCCAAAATACCGGAAAGAGCTTCATATTGCTGAGATGTTACATCCGGTGCCGGAAAGATCAATACATTTGTTCCAAGCTCTGCAGATTTTTTTAGCTCACTTGCTAATCCTGTACTTATTGTAGGAAGTTCATTCAGTATTATAAGTTGATGCTTTTTGAATTTATTATAATCCAAAGCATTCATATCGGCTAAGCTTAGCTTAAAGTACGGCAACGAAGTTAATGCACTCTTCAATGCAGTACTTACGTTATTGGCATGTTGTATGACCAATACTTCAATTTCACTTTTTACTTCAAAACTTAGGTAATAAGTATCATCAAAAGTAATAGGGTAACTTTGTATTTTGAGTTCGATGGACTCCCAACCTGATTTTGTTGCTGTAAAGTGAATGGTATCTTGAACAGATTTTCCCGCTTTGATTTGAAGAGAATGAGCAGGAAACTCTTGTTGATTGTATTTGTATGAACATCTTACGTCTGTTGCATCCGAACTTCCATGATTGCTCACTTGATAGACAATGCTGTTTTTTTGTTGAGGAACAATCAATGGATTCACAAAGTAGGCTGTATCAACAGAGAGATTTTCCAGCTTATGAGATTGTACCGGGATTGCATAAATCACTCCCGAAGAATCGATATTTCCGGAGGGGAATTGGCTAATTGATTTTTGGAAATCAGAAATCCAATAAAGCACAGGAGATAATCGGGTATTGGATTCTAAAGTTTGTTTTTGCCGTTGATAAATTTTTGCGAGTTTGTTAACTTTTGGCGTGATCTCTATATGTTCCAACAAACTCATTGCATCATCTTTGCTCAACAATCTCATCTGTTTTCCTTCCAGATCGTGAGTGATGATTTGAAACTCATCATTTTCTCCATAAGCTCTGATGATGTCTTGGGCCAATTTTTTTGATTTATTAAATAAGGACCCATCAGAACTTTCTGCATTCATGCTGTAAGAGTTGTCAACAAAAATGGATACTGCTTTAGCAGCATTTTGGTCAGACTTTAATAAATTTTTTATCGGCTGCGCAAATGCAAAGATCAATGCAGCCAAAGCCAGCAATCTAGCCAAGAGAATGAGAATGTTTTTTAGCTTGTTTTTGGATGCTGTTTCTTGAACCAATTGTTTGAGAAACTGCACATTAGAGAACATCACTTTCTTGTAACGTCTAAAATAGAACAGGTGAATGATGATAGGCACCGACAAAAGTGCTAATGCCCATAAAAATGCCGGAAAAAGAAAATTCATTGGCCTTGTTCAAAAATTGTTTTGCAAAACTAAACTAAAACAGCCAAAGAAGGCTGAACGTTGTGAAAGGATTATGAATTATTTGTATATTTTATTATTCGAATCCTGAATTTATCACAATTGAGCCATTGTCTTCTTCAGATGAAGCCTATTGCTTTTTACTCAATATAATATTGCTATAGTGCTGAAACTGACTAATCTATGAGAGAGGCAACTTTGGCACACATATCACTCAGGCGTGCAGAATAACCGCTTTCGTTGTCATACCAGGCAACCAATTTTAGCTTGTCGCCCTTATTCTGCGTAAGAGGAGCATCAAAAATGCTGCTGTGTGGATTTCCTATGATGTCCGAAGAGACGATTTCGTCCTCATTGTATTGAACCAATCCTTTATAAGTTGATCCTGCAGCTTGCTTGAAAACTTCATTTACTTCTTCTACGGTTACAGGCCTGTTCATAACACAGACCAATTCTATCATCGAGCCTGTGATCAGGGGAACTCTGTAAGAAGAAGCCAACAATTTTCCTTTAATTTTGGGATAAACCACCTCTACAGCTTTGGCAGCTCCTGTGCTGGTGGGCACAAGGTTGATGGCCGCTGCTCTTGCTCGTCTTAAGTCTTTATGCGGAGCGTCTTGCAGCCGCTGATCCTGAGTATAAGCATGAATCGTATTCATGGAGGCAAATTGCAGACCTAAACTTTCATCCAAGATTTTGATAACCGGAGCAAGACAGTTCGTCGTACAGGATGCATTAGATAAAATGTTAATATCTGAGCTGATTTCTGAATCGTTGACCCCCAATACAAACGTAGGAATGCTGGTATCTTTTGGAGGAGCAGACAAAATTACTTTTCTTGCTCCGGCCGCCAGATGCAGGGAACATTGATCTGCTGCCAAAAACACGCCGGTACACTCTAAAACCACGTCAACATTAAGCTCTTTCCAAGGAAGCTGACTAACCTCTTTGATGGAAGTAGATTTTATCTTTTTTCCGTTGATGGTAATGGATTGATCATCATAGGAAACCGTTCCGTCAAAAATGCCATGGGCACTATCATACTTAAACAAATGAGCCAAAGTCTGATTGTCGGTCAGATCGTTGATTCCTACAATTTCTAGATTTGGATTTTTAAGGATCTGACGAGCTGTGAGTCTCCCAATTCGTCCAAAACCATTAATTGCAATTCTTTTCATCTTGTTTCCTAAGCTTGCTTGGTAAAATTTATTCTATAGTAAATACTTATTTTCTGAAAAAAGTTTAATACAGATTCAAAAATGACTGTATATTTGCAGCTCCAATTTTGGAATGCCTCGTTCGTCTATCGGTTAGGACA
>DEQQ01000009.1 GCA_002360455.1 Saprospiraceae bacterium UBA3362 | reverse complement strand
GATTTAGCTGGGCCATAGTTGATTCATCATTTTTATGTTTTGTCCCTTTTAGTGCGGAGAAAATAATTTTGAGACTAATCATCCGTTTTAGGAGTAATTTTGGCATTTACTGTTACTATTTTATTGGTTATTTAATTTAGGATTTCACCATCTCCATTTCTTTTTAATTCGTCTATGAATTTCCGGATAGAAACTTTGGTCTTCTATTCAATATGCTTTGAAATTACTAAGGCTTTTAAGCAAATTAGCCTATGTAGTTTAATAGGTTCTTCCTTGAAGTGAAAAATAGGCCTTGTTTGTAAATCACTTTTCGACATCCTCAACGCTTGTTATATTCTGTAGAGTTCATGGTATCGTTCAATAATTGCTGCATTACTTACTTCATATTCCGTAAATTGGTATAGTATCCTTTAATTCCAAGCAATTTTGTTGTTTTTAGGATTAAGGGCTGAATGAGGGATAATATTGATAAAAACCAAAAAGGCTGAACCTTTAGAGTTCAGCCTTTTACTTTTTATTTTATTTCCTTTTAAAATCAATTGAGCTTAGCTCATACTTTTCTTAGTTGTTTTAAGATTTTGTCACGGTAACAGTCTTACAGTTTGGCGAAGGACATGAGCTACAAGCGTTCACAGGCCCTACAGTCGTTGTTGTAAAACAATTGGAGTTGTTGGCATCTTCTATCCTTAAGGTGTAGGTACTTGTTCCATTCGCTTGAAACAGTGGGTTTCCCGCCTG
Source organism: Saprospiraceae bacterium UBA3362 (assembly GCA_002360455.1). Lineage (GTDB taxonomy): Bacteria > Bacteroidota > Bacteroidia > Chitinophagales > Saprospiraceae > Vicinibacter. Next base: position 6,139 of record DEQQ01000009.1, on the reverse strand, counting down.
TCCATTTCCTGTGATGGTAATCGCTGTTCCGCTTGGCGTTACCGGACTGGTGTAGGCTCCAACTTTTACTACATAACTCCCGGATCCCATACTGATGGTGCCTGTAAGCGTTACAGAAAACCAATCATCGCTGCTGTTTGCCGGAGTATTATTGCTATTGCACTGTGTTGTAACCTGACTTACACTTGCTGAACAGGTGATGCAGGTTTGTGTTTTGACTCGCACAGGACAGCATAAAATCCCTTGACATCCATCAGGCATTGTAGCTGTATAATAATAGGCTTCATAGCCATCCGACATGCCTGTCGTTGTACTTTTTACTACCAACATTGATCCAGTGCCTACCAAAGTATTGCTGGTACTGTCATACCACATTACGTTGGTCACTCCAGCATCTGCAGTAAGCTTTACTGAATCAATGCCATTGTTACAAATCAAATAACTTGTATCCGGACAAGCCATGAATCCAAAATCAAAACTGTGATTATTGGCTCCACTGATCGGAATATCTGTGGTCAACACTGTGGCTTCTGCATTGAATCCTACCAGCGTACCATCGCTATCTCTTACATCAGGCTGTCCTGCTCCTCCGGTGCCGTTTGTAGTAAGTCTTAGATTGCCTAAAGCGGACTGTTTGCTTCCTCCTGTGACATTGGGAATTCTTACTGTGTATTCCATATTGGCCATTAACTGTGTGATATTGTATATAGCGGATGTTGTGCTTGTACCCGTAGCATTGCTAAAATAATAATTTCCTGTACTGTTGGTCACTGCCGTAGCGATCACTGATCCCGCTTTTACCAATTGAACCGTTACTCCACTTAGTGTTGCTTCTCCAGGGTCTTGCACTCCATCTCTATCTGTATCGTTCCACACTCGGTTGCCGATTTCGATGGGGGCGGGAGAACACAATAATTCAATATCACCTATTCCATTTGCCTTACCAGGAGTGCCCTCGTTAGTAGCATCGCCAAAGTAAGTCTGATATTCCCACAGTGTATTCCCGTTATTTGTATTATAAACTTGTAAACCTCCAGCATCTAAAGTTATCGGATCCATACTGGTGACAAATAGTTCTTTGCTTCCGGCTCTGTAGGCCAATGCCCCAAAACTAGTTTCACTATGAAACCCATTAAAGATTTGATCATCCCAATAAAATTCTCCTCCTCCCGGTCCTTGAGGAGCACTAACTCCTCCTGGCCCTTCATTTGATGTACCTGTTCCTGCAGAAGTATATGGACCTGAAACTCCTGAGTTCTCTAAAATTAGAGCCCCAGTAACTACATTCTTATATGTCCTCAGAACATCTCCACCTGATTGACCGTTGCCAAGTAAAGCAGCATTATCGGGAAGTGAATTACGGTGGCCTATTTGAAAGCCACCTCTATCTAGTAAAGCTATATGCAATGAACCTTCTTCATCAAAATCCAAATCCCCAATTAATGGTTGTGGATGATAAAATCCACAAAAATCACAGCCCCCTTGATAAATAAAATTTGTCCTATCATCAGTCCATGGATACCATTTAGCTCCCAAGTTTTCTCCAGTTCTAATTTTACCTTTGGCATAGGTCAAATCGATTGTTAAAACAGGAGTGGGGTTCCATGAATTCGTTGCAGGATTAAATTCATAAATAAACCCATCTAAATCGTTAAATGTACCACCGTTTTCAGCTGTACAGACTACCCCAAGATAAAGCTTGCCTTTATTGAACTCTAACCCCCAAGGTCTTGCCACACCACCTGTACATCCTGGATTCGGAAAATCCGGAAGAGCGGTAGCAGATGAGGCTGTAGTTCCTGTAGCATTCATAGAATACACTTTCCGATCAAATAAATTGACCACATAAAGAGTAGTTTCATCATCACTAATATCAAGATCGCCAAATCCTACTTTACCAACTTGGGAAAATGCCAGTTGATCCTGAGAATTTTGAGTCATATCTGCAACTAAATTTCTTGCTGAATTTGATAGTACTACACCTGCACCAGCAGCATTTCCAAAGTCGTAAAATACTGACGGAGTACCTGGGGTTAATGCATTAGAAATATCAGTTATATATATTGCTCCAATACCTCCTGGTCCAATTCCTACATGTCTTTTAAGGACAGATGATGAAAATAGCTTCTTATTAGTTCTGCGATAAGCTTGTCCCCAAACCGAACCAATGTTTTTCGCTTGAGAAATTGCAATATTTGGTGTACCTGAAGAATTACAACCTGAAGTACAAAATCCTTCATACCTCCCGGAAGCATTATATGGGAAGTTAACATAATTGTTGATATCACCAGCTGCATTGGTACCAGTAACCAAAGGGTCACCACTAACATACATGGGTATTGCCAATCTTGGTGCAGATTCGCAATAGTCGCCCGGGTAATTGATAGCGTAATTAACATTTGAAGCAGAAGTTCCAGCTGTGATAAATTGAACACTAGAATTGTTACTTGAGCCGACAACACCAGAAAATTCAGACGTAGAGTTATAGATAAACTCTAATCTGACTTGTATCCCAGATGGTAATGAATTTGCCCCAGATGCAGGGAATGAGTAGTTTCCATTTATATCAGAACTTACAGATGCGATCAGATTTCCTGATGAATTATAAGCATTAATAATTGCACCATATACGCCAACTTCATTTAATGTTGGTAGTGCTTCCCTTGTACCATTTTCATTAATATCTCGAAAAACAACTCCAGATATTTGGGCATTTGCATTAGCCCAAAAAATCACAAGAAGTACAATAATTTTTACAATTTGATTTTTCATTTTACACAATTTCCTTATTACAATAATATTCTCACAAATGTAATTACATATTATATATTATTATAATGTTTATAATATATATTTATTTTTAAATACATAATTTTTTGATTATTAATAAATAATACAAATTAATTATTTAAATATGATATAGGTTTTAATAATAAGTAATTTGAGAATAAGAAATACTAACACCCTGCACATTTCTGCACAAAAAAACAATGCAGCTAATACCTGTAGCCAGATTTGAGTTAGCCTGACTTTCTTTTGCAGTTTTAAGACTTTGTCACGGTAACGGTCTTACAGTTTGGCGAAGGACATGAGCTACAAGCGTTCACTGGTCCTACTGTGGTAGTTGTAAAACAGCTTGAATCATTGGCATCTTCTATTCTTAAGGTGTAGGTGCTTGTTCCATTGGCTTGAAACAGTGGGTTGCCTGCCAGCCCATTTCCAGTGATGGTAATTGCTGTTCCGCTTGCTGTTGGAGCACTAGTGTAAGCTCCGATTTTCAAAACATAGTTTCCACTACCATTGGTAATAGTTCCTGTAAGGGTGACCGAAAACCAGTCGTCAGAATTTACTGCCGGAGTTCCGTTGTTGTTGCATTGGGTACTAATCTGGCCAACTGAAGCCGAACAAACTACTGCACATGAATTGGGTGCAGTATAAGTTGTATCTGCAGTACATGCTAGATCGGCACTAAAAGTTGCTGTCACTGTATGAACCATTCCATCTGCCGTCTGTCCTGCTATACTGTAATTGAGCGGACTGGTAAACGGTGCTGTGAAGGTCTGGTTTCCTCCTCCTGTGATTTGTACAGTCATAGAACCTGAAGTTGGCGGATTAGTAAAGCTCACTGTCCCTGTCAGGGTATATTGATTCGTTGAACTATTGCAGGCTCCCGGAGTTGCCGTAATGCTTGAAATATTGCATGCAGCCAACATCGCAAACCCAAAGTCAAATGTATGATTATTGGCTCCATCCACTGGGATATCTGTAGTCAATACAGTGGCTTCTGCATTGTTTGATACTAAAGTACCGTCACTGTCCCTCACATCAGGCTGACCTGAACCGCCTACATTGGGAAGAGTCAAACTGTTTGCGCCCAATGCTGCTTGCTTACTACCTCCTTGCACATTGGGTATCCTTACTGTATATTGCATATTGGCCATCAACTGTGTGATATTGTATATGGCTGATGTTGTGCTTGTGCCTGTAGCATTACTAAAATAATAATTTCCTGTACTGTTGGTCACTGCTGTAGCTATTACAGATCCTGATTTGACCAATTGTACTGTGACTCCGCTTAGTGTTGCTTCTCCGGGGTCTTGCACTCCATCTCTATCTGTATCGTTCCACACTCGGTTGCCGATTTCGATGGGTGAAGGACTAATCGCTGCATCAATATCACCTAGACCGGAGGCTTTGCCAAAATAAGCAGTATATGTGCTGTTATACAATTGAGCAAATTGACTTCAACCTCCATTGGGCGAACCCGCAGTTTCTAATGTTCGATACCAATGTAGTCCCCCTGTATATATCCAATCATTACTATATCCGGCAGATTCAGGGAATGGATCCACGACCGGATTCACCACTCTTTGACTCCCTTTTAAATTTACCAATCCTCCCATTCCGTTTTCTGGTCTAAGATCTCCCGACCGATCATCGAAATAGGATCCCAATCCTGAATAAGAAATTGTTTTATGTTTTAATCCTGAGACATCTGAAGTATGATTTATAGCACAAGAACCGGAGCCTTCTATGGTCCAATTATCAGAGCTTTCATTATAGCAAGCATACAAAATATCACCGTAAGCTCCACCTTCCATACCATCTGAAACTCCCGATGATGCTACCATATTCTGATGCCCTACTTGATGTCCCCACCTTGTAAGAATATTGATTATCATGCCTCCTCTTTCGTCAAATTCAATATCATTGATCAATGGTTGATTATAAAAATAAAGAGCTCCGGAGGTAGGCAATCCTGTTTGTGCCCAATTACTAACCCAAGGATACCATTTCACCTGCGCATCAGAGTTCCTATATGTAAAATTGGAAAGAGTCAAAACATTTGTAAATCCACCTCCAGCATTGTTGATATCAAATTGAAGTATATACCCTGTTAGATCAGATTCGTTCTGTGAACTTGAAGCATCGCAGGTACAGCCAAGATATCCTTTTACTCTGTAGATCTTCATTGCAAAAGGCCTTAAGGTTCCTCCTGTACAACTTGGAATTCCCGGTATTCCACTTAGAGGATAATGCTTAATTTTTGAACCTAACTGGGCTGTTGAATAATTGAGAATATCTGTAGTGCCGGCTGAAACATCATAGTCGATGATTGAATTTTGAAAAGTATTCACAATAAACAATCGTTGTGAATTTTCATCCAATTCGCAATCTCCAAAAGAAGTTTTTCCTACCTTATCAAATGCATCCAAATCTCTATTAGGCGAATTCTTTTTTGTACTCAAATAATTGTCATCTCAAACTGTATTATTGCTTGTAAGACTCCCCAAATCTATAGCAGGTCCCGATACCGGACTGATTCCTTGCAAATCAATTCCTCCTGAAATACTGTAATTGGTGTATCCTGTGCCATCACTGATATATAATCCACCAATTCCTTTTGGGCCAAAACCAACATGTCTTTTAGTTAAACTAGAATAAAAAAATCTATTAAACCTTTTTTGATAGGCAACTCCATAAATTGACCCTACTTCAGAAGCATTTGCAATTGTACCCAAAGCAGGTGTTAAACCAGAATCATCATTATCTACGAAGACAATTCCTGTTTCCCCTGAATTAGATGATGCCGTTCCATTGATTAAACGAGGAACTGCAAATCCGGGATTGTTCTGATTTATATTATCCCAATAATCCTGAGGATTGTTAATAGCAAAATTTACATTGCTTTGATTGGAAGTGACAAACTGTACTGAACTGCCGTATGCCGCAGCTTTTGAAGAACTATAATCATAGCCACTATTGACTTTTAAGTTTGAGGAAACTGAAGGGATTACAAACTCCACTCGTACAGTTCCGGAACATCCACTCAATAAATAATTAGGATCAGATACTGAGTTAGTAGTTGCTGTTCCACAAATATTATTTGCCGAATTGTATGCAGTCACTGTTACTCCTGCTACCAAAGGCTCGCTAGGGTCCTTTACTCCGTTTCCATTATAATCTCTATAAACTGTTCCTGAAATCTGAGACTTCAGGTCGGAAAATGGTATAATTACAATAAAACAAAGTCCTAACAGTGAAATGAGTTTTTTGAGGTTAAATTTCATTTTACTATCAAAATAAATTCGGGACAAAGTTAAACCAATTGCACTGCCCCCTATAAACTGGACTATTT
>DEQQ01000036.1 GCA_002360455.1 Saprospiraceae bacterium UBA3362 | reverse complement strand
CTTTTTTTTACTTGCCCTAACTCCAACCGAATGGCAAACCGCCGAGTGGAGCAAATCCAAAGGACTTTATATGGAGGTTTTTGAAAAGGTTGAACAGTTGGATAATTATTGTGCTCACTTTATCAATCAACTTTTGAGTTATAGTCCACAGGCTTTGGCCGAATTGAAGAAGGTATTTTGGCAGGGAACCGAGCATTGGGATCAATTATTAAAAGACCGCGCTACCATATCCGGCAAGTTGATTTTGAGCGATTATTCTAAACAAGCTATTGCAGCTTTTAAATCCAAATCATAGTGGCCGGAAAACAAGCTCAAATATCAGGAGAAAGCTTGATCAAAGCCTTCCGTCTCATGGCCACTGCAAAGGCGATGACAGAGCTGTACGAAGCCAACTTCAAGCTGGTGTCAAAATATGTACACGCAACCTCCAGAGGACATGAAGCGATTCAGATCGCAGTAGGACTAAATTTGCTTCCGCAAGACTTTCTTTCTGCCTATTACAGGGATGACAGTTTGCTTCTGGCTATTGGAATGAGACCCTACCATTTGATGTTGCAATTGATGGCCAAAAGGGATGATCCATTTTCCGGAGGTCGCTCCTATTATTCCCATCCAAGCTTAAAGGATGCCGATAAGCCCAAAATTCCACATCAATCTTCCGCAACAGGAATGCAGGCTATACCGAGCACCGGAATAGCAATGGGATTGCAATATAAAGAACTCATGAACATGATTTCTGAGCTTGAGACAAAGAACCCTCCATTGGTTGTTTGTTCTCTTGGAGATGCCTCTGTAACCGAAGGAGAAGTAGCCGAAGCATTTCATATGGCCTCACTCAAACAGTTGCCCATTTTGTATTTGGTGCAAGACAACGATTGGGATATATCTGCCCATTCTTCGGAGATACGAAAAGGGAATGTTATAGATTATATCCAAGGATTTCCGGGAATCAAGTCTGCAAGCATTGACGGCACAGATTATCCACTTTGTTACAAAACAGCGCTGCAAGCTGTAGATTATATTCGCAAAGAGCGCAAACCTTTTTTGCTTCATGCCAAGGTTCCCCTACTCAATCATCACACTTCGGGAGTAAGAAAAGAATGGTATAGAGATGATCTGGAAGAAGCCCACAGTCTTGACCCTTACGACAAACTCTTTAAACTGGTACAAAGTAAAATCGGAGCTACTGCTTTGAATCAATTGTTGGATGAGATAAAATTCTTGGTCGAATCGGATTTTGAGTTGGCTAAAAAGGCTGCAGATCCATCTCCCTCCGATCTATATACTCATACTTATGCTGATACCGCGATCATTGAAGAAACAGGAAACAGAAGCCCTGAGAACGGTGAAGAAAAAGTTATGGTGGACTGTGCTTTGTTTGCCATTGAAGAACTTATGCGCAAACATCCGGAATGTCTTCTTTATGGCCAGGATGTGGGCAAGAGATTGGGAGGCGTATTCAGAGAGGCTGCAACTTTGGCGCAGAAATTTGGAGATCACCGAGTATTCAACACTCCGATTCAAGAAGCATTCATAGTGGGAAGTACAGTTGGGATGGCCGCAGCCGGACTCAAGCCTATTGTTGAGGTCCAATTTGCAGATTACATTTGGCCGGGACTGAATCAGCTTTTCACAGAGGTGGCAAGATCCTGTTATCTCACCAATGGCAAATATCCGGTATCCATGATCTTGAGAGTGCCCATTGGAGCTTACGGAAGTGGAGGACCTTATCATTCATCGAGTGTAGAAACTGTGGTTCTGAACATTCGAGGCGTCAAGGTCGTCTACCCTTCTAACGGCGCAGACCTGAAAGGGCTGATGAAGGCCGCTTACTATGATCCCAATCCTGTGGTGATTTTTGAGCATAAAGGACTGTATTGGAGCAAGGTTCCGGGCACAGAAGAGGCCAGAACAATTATGCCTGCAGAAGATTACATCTTGCCATTGGGCAAAGCCAAAATTGTCAATGAAATCCAAGCTCAAAATCATTTGAATCAGCTCAGCATTATCAGTTATGGAATGGGAGTTCATTGGGCTATCAACGCCTCCAAAGATTTTGAACATCAGATAGAAATTATTGATCTGAGAACCTTGGAGCCATTGGATATCGACAGCGTCATTCGATCAGTTCAAAAGACCCATCGTTGTTTGGTCATCACAGAAGAAAGCATAAACCATTCATTTGCACAATCTCTTGCAGCGAGAATTCAGGAACAGTGTTTTGAATTTTTGGATGCTCCGGTTCGCGCTATCGGATCAGAAAATTTACCTGCCATTCCTCTCAATACAACCTTGGAACAAGAGATGCTGCTCAATGCAGAAAAGGTAAAAGCAGAACTCATAAAACTTTTGAATTATTGATTGGGCATATCCCTGTCGAAGACAGGGTCGGAGTCTTACAGGGTTCACTTCGTTCCGTGCTTCGCACCAAGCCTTCCAGCCTCCTTATGCAAAGGCTAGAAGAAGCAGAATTTTCTGAACCAACAAATGCTGCACCTATGGATCCAAATTAGCTTATCGGTAGCGCTCTATTGAGATGCAAATCACAGAAGTATTTTTATCGCAACGGAGACTTCTTTAATTGAAATCGAAAGCATCGTTCACAATGAAAATTTATTGCCCAATAATGCCGAGAAATGAATCTACGAAATGAGGGATTGCTTTATGTTTTTATGCCTGAATTTCAAATGCAACTTGAAAATAATTATTTACAGCACCGATTAATTTATATTTAATATAGAAGGACTTTGTATAAATATCCCAAGCAAAAAATTCATGGTTTGGTGTATTGAATTCATCAAAAATAATAATATCACCAGGATTCAGATACTGCGACAAAGTAGTGAGGGTAAATAATGTTGAAGTAAATAAATCAGCATCAAGATGTATTATTTTTCTATTTCCAATATTTAGCTTATTAGATTTTAAATATGGAATCAAGCTATCTTGAAACAAGCCTTTTACTAATTCACATCTCGCATCATCTATTTTTGGCATTGAACCTTTCAAATCTCCTTTACTAAAAATTATTCCCCAATCTTCAGGCAATCCTTCAAAAGTATCAAAACCTGCAAATTTAGAGCTTGGATTATTATTCGAGTTAACCCACCAAAGGAAAGAGCTTCCATTACAAACTCCAAACTCTAAGTAATATAGATGTTCTTCTTTAAGCTTATATTTGTCCACTATATATTGATACAGTTCGATTCTTTTAGAATATTGCCTTACCGGACTATAAAAGTCATCCAAAATATTCTTTCTATCTTGCTTTCTAATCCAACTTGAGACTGCTAGGATATTTGAAGCAAATAACAACGGAGTTCTCAAAAACCCAAAAATCAAGTGCGGAGATAAAAAATAGATAAAGCCCTTTAAAAATGCGTTTATTTTAATTAATGTATTAATCATAAGAAGTAAGATTACAAGATTTTTTTTATTGCTGTTTAATTTATTCTACTCGGCTCAATAAATACAGTACGACATATTAAAACATTCTTTTGGAGAAAGTCCAATTAAAAAAGAGTTACTTTCCTTTTAAAAATTTTTAACTGCTGCAACAAATGTATAAACAATTTACATACGAACAAAGAGTTCTTCTATCAAATTAGCTAAAGAGGAAATGGTCAAAGAAAAAACTGCAAATCCGCCGGGGATTCATAAGAGTAGCGACTATCGTGAAATAACTCGATATTTAGCAGTAGGCCACGCCACAGAATGTTTGGCAAATCAAGCAAACTTGAGACCTGATCTACGGGATAGAAAAAAATAGAAAAAACAAGATAACTTGAGCAATACAGGTAAAAATAGACAATCTCCTTAAAATGAAATGGAGCCAGGAGCAAAGCCAAGGAAAATCAGACTTCAGCGCATATTAAAAAAATGAGCCACGAATGCAGCAAGAATAAGAAGATAAAAGATTCTGTAATAGGAAAATTTACAAACCAACCATCTCTTGTCCACGGAGTATGTACGGAGTATGTACGGAGTATGTACGGAGTATCTACGGAGTATCTACTGCTATGGAGTAGGATTGATCCTAAGATTATATATGCTAAATTATTTTGGCATGCGTTTTGGTATAGAAATTTTAATAAAACTCTTAAATTATGAAGATTGCATTCCTAATCACTACTCTACTCACTCTTTTTCATCTCTCCTATTCTTATGCACAACCTTTAGATTGTGATATGCATACTCTGTTGTCAAAATATTGGCAATACGATAAGCAATTTCATGAGAAGTTTATAAAAATAGACCGGGATAGCAGCGGTTGCATTAATGATGGCATTGGTGCAGATCCTAATAATCCATGCTCTTTTTCCTAAGCAGGCTATAGTCTTCCTGCAGAGTCCAGAACCATGATGTGGTATGGTGGTTTGCCTTATGATTGGCTTAAAGATCCTAATACTCCAGCTGCATTGAGAGACCAAAATTGTGCAATCAATACTCACTGGGATCAAGCCAATGGAACTAGATTCAATTTTATCAATTTTGAGTCAGAAACTCCGACTCAATTGGGCTGGTATATAGTAAAACTTGCAACAGATTATGAACTCTTCAGGCTTGCCGGAGACCAGAAAGAAATGAAACGCAGTCTTGAAGAAATATTCTTGGCAATCCAAGCCTTACGCAGGCTCGATATGCAAGCACAATGTATTTTCAAAAGGCTTTATGATAAACGTAAAGGTTGTGATAATTGTACAGTATGTCCTGAAGATTATGAATTAGCTCGAGTCCACACTAGACTCACGAGTACTAAATATAAAGATTGCGATTATGAACCACAATTGGACGGCTATGTGGGGTTTTTTATCAGAGAGGATGTGTCTATGGATTTTGGCAATTCATTCCATGACTCAACAGAGCAAAAATGGAATGTAGATGGCACCAATTCAAAGTGGGCCCTTACTACTCCGCCTTGCAGTACACATGTAGATGAGAAAGCCTGTCTAATGTTTAGGACTCAAAATTTTTTGAGTCAGGACCAGATAATAGGAATTCTCAATGGCTTTGCATTCATCAAACGCTATATCCCAGCAGATGCAGAAGTCGTACTATGCAATGGTGAAAGATACAAGCCTCTCAGTATGGTGCAGAAATACACCAAAGCTTTAATAGAAAGAATTGATAACAATATATACAATAGGATTCCGATTCCAGGAAGAGAATGTAGCAAAGCTACTAAAGCCGCATATAGCTTATCTGATGCTGAAGGAGGACATGCATGGGGAACTATGGCCGGCCTTCTCAAAGCTCAAAAATACATTACCGGAGAAAGGAAATCAATAAATTTATTTGAAGCATTATCTTATGACGGATTAGCAGCAGCATATCTAATTGATAATAGAAATTATAATTTTTATTTGTTATTAGAAACAATAAATGGCGATTGTGATTCCAATAAAAATAAAAATTATGAAAAATTCTTATGTTTCTTTCAGCCTAATAGTATTCATTGCATTTGTAGTATTCAGTTCTTTTAATAAGCAAAAAGCAGCCAATAACTTAATCCTAGGATCATGGCATCCCAAGTCTCAATTGATAGATGACAGTGGGCAAGCGAATTTTTTTGAAGAAATGGACAGCTGCATGATGGACGACAGATTCATTTTTTACAATAATGGGATGCTGGAGTTTATTGAAGACGGAGTACTTTGCACAGAACCTTTTACAAGTAAGCAATACACTTATACTTTGGAGGCAGACAAGTTAATCTTCTTTATCGGTAATTTGGAAATTGAGTATAAACTCAATGCTGTGACCACAGATCAATTAATCCTCCATAGATACAATAATAAAGTGCCCGCACAATTGGTAGAAATCTTTAAATTTGTCAAATAATTTTTCAAAATGAAAATAAAACATCCATTGATTCTGCTGTGCCTAATTGCCTCCTACACGCTAACTATTGCCCAACCCAGCACAGGATTTCTTAATAGCTTTCAGGCCTTTCCACAGAAAAACAGATGGATTGCAGGATTTAGTTCTAATACGAAGACAAGCTTAAGTTATGGGATAAGAAATAATTTTTTTATTTCGGCTGCAATGCCTTTAGCACCAATTCTTGAAGAGTTTGAGTTATTATCGAAATATAAATTCAAGATAAATCAAAATAATAGTGTCATTCTTGGAGCTAATTACTCTCCGGTCAGGTTTGTAAAAGAGCTTAATAATGACTATTACTATCTAAAAGGATTTGCAGAATATGTATTTGATATTAAAAATCATCAATTTTGTTTAGGTATTGGATATGCAAGATATGGTTATTGGATAAATAATATAATATTGGATGAGTTTCTTGCAATTTTTGCAGATGTGTCATTGGGGATTCTCGGAGAACGATTTAATCCCCCTGAAAAAAATCCCTATTTCATGGTTCATTATTCAACCCGGCTTAGTAAAAGGAATCAATTACTGAT
>DEQQ01000038.1 GCA_002360455.1 Saprospiraceae bacterium UBA3362 | reverse complement strand
TTTTTTTGGCCTGTGATACGATATGGACTCCCAATGGTTTTCCATCTGCGGCAGCATCATACGGAGCCATTCAGGTATTAGACAGTAACATGAATTTTTTACGATTGATAAAGATAGAATCTAGAAGAGATGGACAGTTTGGAATACTCAATCCGATAAAATTAATCAATTCCAATGACAACAAAGATTTAGTAGGAGCCTTTCGGCAGGGATTGCAAGACACATTTCTCTACCCGGGCGTACCATGGCCATATCTGCATACCATAATCAACCTCAAGCAGATCCGGAAGGATGGGTCACTGAAGTGGAGCAGAAACTACCGCATCCGAGAAGGGAGAGATGATGGTCTGGTGTACGATCTCAAGGGAGATCAAGACAAGCAAGGATACTACATAGCAGCTTTTTCCTACAAGTATATGGATGAGGACAGCATCACAGAGCCATACTACATGCCCTGGCTGCTGCATGTGGACAATGATGGCTGCGTAGTACCCGGCTGTGCCAATCTGGTGCAAACAGACTCGGCACTTCCTGTAGAGAAGAAGAGCTACTTCCTGCTCTATCCTGTGCCGGCAGATGATATGCTCACTCTGTATCATGAAGAAAGCAAAGTAGCACACGTCTCCATCTGGAATGAGACCGGAGTTCTTGTGGATGAACTCACTACAGCCACGGGCAGCGAGACAATCCTTATCCCATTGCAGCACTATGCTTCAGGACTGTATTTTGTTACGATGACCACAGCAGACGGTCATCACAGTACCAAGAGTTTTGTAAAGAACTAAAAACGAAGATGACCACAGCAGATAAAAAATTAGAGACAAACTGTTTATCATGAAAAAACTTATAGTATGTTTATTGGTATTAATGAGCTCGAGTTCCTACGCACAGAGCTATTTTAGTAAAGTATATCCTGTAAAACTAAAAAATAAAGATACCGTAAATATGTATCCCAATTTTTTATTATCCGTTTTAGAGTTAGACTCTTTTATATATGCAGTAGGAAGTCCTCCGCATTTGCTAGACCAATTTCTTAGCAATCTATTTTAAATATTATCATTAATGATTGCAAGAAAGATTCGAAAATACAAAGTCTTTTAATTCATATAAGAACATAGGAATATTTAATAATATTACTCCTTTGATAAGTTTATTTTTATAATATATTGTGCAATTAACACTTGGACAAATGGATCTCATGCAAATTATACCATCAATTTTGTCGTAAATAATAAGTTTAATTTGATCATCAACTGATCTGTACTTTTCAAGCCTTAATAAATCTCTACGACTAATTCCTTTGTTCATGGTTGAATTAAAATATTCGAGGTGGATTGAATCCCAAAATAATGTTTCCATTTCTATATAATGGTAATTCCCACATATCGTTGATTTTAACAAACAGGTATCATCAGTTACAATTTTAAAATTTTTCTTAGAAATCCTGACCAAGTCGGAGTGAACTAAATAAGTCGATAGAGTATTGCAGTTTAAACCATTTGAATTTATTTCCAATCTTGACAATTTACTTTGAAGAATCATTGGTTTATAAAAAGATGTATAAAAGGTCAAACTGTCTTATGTTAAAATGGCTATTGTGCCATAAGGATTAATATAGAATCCTCTATACAAGAAAATGTAGAATCTTTCTCCAGTTTATTATAGGGGGCCAGGACACTCACTACTCTATTTCTATTTGTTCTCAATTCAACAAGGTGATTTCTCCAGTTTTTTGAATGGTCTCAATAAAATGGCCACGATTTATCTTAAGTTCAAGAAAGTAAATATAAACTCCTACTTCATTTAATCGACCATCAGTTGTTCCATCCCATTCGCTGTCCGATGTAGAAGAAAAAACGACTGCTCCCCATCGGTTGAATATTCTGCATAGCTTGAATTCATATTCACAGTTTGAGCTTATCGTCATTACATCATTTAGATTATCTCCATTGGGGCTAAATGCATTGGGTATATAAATATTGCATTTGTTACATTCTATGTATTTTATATCGATTTCTTTTTCTACCATACATGACTCTTGTCTTGCAGTAACCAAATACCTTCCATCTTCTTTTATTTTGAAACTTCTGGAAGGATCTATTGGACTTCCATTCACATTGATTTCTGAGTAAAGACTAGTATCCAAATTTTTAACCAAAATTTCTTCTCTGCACATTATTGTATCTTGAAGTTTATCCAACCCATCTACCTCAGAAACATTGACGTCATCAATAATCAAATAAGCAAACTTAAAAATTGACCTATTTGATAATGGAACCAAAGTCGATAAACTATCATGCCTGAAATTCCCGATTACTATATATTTTTCGCCCCCTGTGGCAGTATAACATCCATCTACTTTGGTGTAGTTTACATAGTCCATTATATTCCCTTTTGTATTCGTGATATGTTCCGGAAGTTGATAAAGAAAAATTTCATCCTTTGACTGGGCTTTTTTGATTTCAGCAGAGTCTTTTACAAAGGCCAAGCTAACATTAGAAGTAGTATAAACTCGGGTCACATCATCTATGGTATAGGAGGGCTTTACCCAAAAGGATACATTATATTTTTTTCCAACTTTCATTGGCTCTTTCAGCCTGCCAATTAGGTACTCCCTCCCTACGTATCTTTTACCAAGCCAAAAGGACTCTGCATTCACAAATATGCCTGTATAGCAGTTCCCTGACTTAGGATAATTATAAATAAATCCTTGTGGATCGCACTGAGAAGAATAGTAATCTCCTGTATGGAGTTGAGACCAGTACATTAGATCTATTTGAAACTCATTAAAATCATTTTTGCTACAGTGTTCACTTTCAAAGCTCGGATTCAAAACCATGTTTTGCGAAATACTTATGTCTGCGGTAAGTAACAATACAAAGCAACTATATAACCTACGCATATTATAAAATCTACAAGATAGGTAGAATTTCATCTACCTATCTTGTAAATTTAGTACTAATTAATTATTTTACCTCAAATTTTTCTGATTTGATTTCTCCTGAAGTTTCGTTTGTTAATTTAAATATATAAATTCCCTTGTCCCATAGCGACACCGGTATTTCAGTATGATTCGCAATATCTTTTGATGCAAAGATCACTCTACCTGATATGTCAAGCACAGAAACACTATATTGATTTTCAAGTAATCTGACAAAGCTCACATAAATATTGGTTGAACTTGGATTTTGAGCTGTGGAAATAATATCCTCTTCTGGAGTATTGCAATAATCTACAAATCTGCTATTTTTAATTTGTAGAATATTATTCAGTCTTATAGGGGATTGGAACACACTTTACTCATAGAAATATCGATACCACAAACCAAGGATTCTAGTCCGCGCACAAATTCCAAAGAATTTTGCAAAATCATTGAAATGGCTTATAAATTAAATGAAATATTATCGCAACAGTATAATAGCAACAGAGCACATCCATTGCCCTTATGAAAATAAATCAAACGCGATTCTTAGTTTTTAAGCTTGTTTGCTATTAAGTATGGCTTTGGCCTGGAACGGCCAAGATTCTATAGTTGTTGAATCGATCTCATCAAACTGATTCATTAAATTGCGAAGATCTTTTTTACCCAGTTCTGATACCTGATGAAATGTATAAATTCCTTGCTTATTCAATTTGTTGTTGATCTCCTCATCAATTCCCATAATCCAGTGCAATGGATCAGAAGGAATGCTTGCAGGAATCTCCGCCGACTTATTGCCCTCATTCATCACCTTGGTCAATATTTGAAGATGTTGATCAAGTATAGATTTAAGTTCTAAAAGAACAGTCTGTGACTCGCCTGATTTACTGCCCTGCGACAACTCTGGTACAGCAGAATTTGAGCTTGTTTTTATGGGTGCTTCGATTCCCTTTGAAGGTCCCATCTTAAATTCCTCCCATTTGCTTTTTTCCGATAACAGTGTCTCATAATCTTTTTTGAGTTGCAAATATCGGGAGTCCAAATATTCATACTTTGATTTCCAGTCCTCATAAGCCACTCTGAAGGTTTTTTCTTGTGCATTGAGCTGCTGAAATTTATCTTCAAGCTCTATTTTTTCCTTCCGCAATCCATCAAACTGAATCTTCATCTGCTCTTTATCCAATAGCGTCTGATTCAACTCAGATTTCGCCTTTGCGCCATAATGATATGCAAACCAAATACTTGCAATAACAAGAAGACTAAAAAAGACCAATAAAAATATGGCGTAACTTGGCATGGCTTAAAAATTTGTACAAATATAAGATTATATATATAGAATTTATATATATAATCTTATATTATTTTAAGAATTAAGAATTATCTGCTTGGATATTCCTTCTCGTACTCGTATCGCAAAATATCAAATGTAGTTACCAACCCCAACAACTTGCCATTTTCTACAACCGGCAAAGCATGGAATAGGTGCTCCATAAAAACTTCCGCAGCAGTACCAATCTTATCTGTAGGTTCCAATGTAGCCAATTTTTTTGTCATCATTGTCTCTACCTTTGTATTGGCATAATCGCTTTGATTAAGATTGGATTTAAAAAGATCTTGGATCGATATTAAACCAATCAAACTATCTCCATCGACCACAGGAATATGTTGAATCCTCTTGCTTACCATAATCTCCTTCGCTGTCTGCACAGTGTCTTGAGCCTGTAGTGTTACAAGATTTTTCGTCATAATACCGGATACTTGTTCGTTCATCATACTTTTAAGAATTTTGATGCGTTAAGGTATGGCATTTTTGACTAGTGGACAATAGTTTTAATATACTTTTTTTAAAATTTGCTCGTCCACGATCTCAGGCAGACTTACTTTCAAATTGGGATTGAGTTGCATGGCCGCTTTTATGCTTTCTATCGCACCCTCATTTCTAGCCCATGCTCTTCTCGAAATGCCGTTGTTTACATCCCAATCCAACATCATCTTAATGTTCTCTTCGGACTCCTCAGTTCCGTCAATCATCATCCCAAATCCTCCATTGATTACTTCCCCCCAACCTACACCGCCTCCATTATGAATAGAGACCCAACTTGCTCCTCTAAAACTGTCTCCGATGACATTGTGAACCGCCATATCCGCTGTAAATCGTGAGCCATCGTAAATATTGGATGTCTCTCTGTATGGGGAATCCGTACCTGAAACATCATGGTGGTCTCTCCCCAACACGATCGGACCCTGCAATTTTCCTTCTTTTATAGCCTGATTAAAAGCTAAAGCTATAGCGATTCTTCCCACCGCATTGGCATACAGAATTCTGCTCTTGGAGCCCACAATGGGCAAATTGTTTGAGGCATTCTCTATCCATACCAGATTATCTTCAAACTGTGCCTTAGTGTTCCCCTCCGAATCGTCTATAAGCTCTCCTATGACCTTTGCGGCCAATCGGTCTGTCAGCTCAAGATCTTCTATTTTAGCTGATGTACAAACCCATCTGAATGGACCAAATCCATAATCAAAACAAAGCGGACCCATAATATCTTCTACGTAAGAAGGATATCTGAATCCCGATGGCCTGTTATCGTCCACAATATCTGCTCCTGCTCTCTGTGCTTCTACCAAAAAAGCATTGCCGTAATCCCAAAAATACATCCCTTGATCACTTAACTCATTCACAGCTGCCACATGCCTTCGCAATGTTTTTTGAACCTCTTCTTTAAATTTCTTTGGATCCGTGTTGAGCAATATTTTAGCTTGCTCAAATGAATATCCCACCGGACAATAGCCCAAATCATCTATGTTGTGAAGACTGGTCTGATCGGAACCCAATAGGACCTTTAGCTTGTTTTTTGCAGCATATTCCCACAGTTCCACAATATTTCCGGCATAGACCAAACAGATTCCACGATCCGGATTTGTATAATTGTTAGCATAATCAAACAATGATGCCAATTCATGAAAAACCAATTCTTTTTGGATATATCCGTCATTGATCCTCTGCCGGATCGCATCAGGATCCACTTCTGCCAATATGCAAGTGGCCCCTGTAATCACAGCTGCCAAAGATTGAGCCCCCGACATTCCTCCGAGCCCTGAGGTAATAAAAAGATGTCCACTCAATCTTGCCTCTTTTCCCAGAACTTTTCTCGCAGCATTGAGCAGTGTTATCGTCGTCCCATGAACAATTCCCTGTGGCCCTATATACATAAATGAGCCCGCCGTCATCTGCCCATACTGAGTTACTCCCAGTGCATTGTATTTATTCCAATCTGCTTTGGATGAATAGTTGGGAATCATCATTCCATTGGTCACTACAACTCTTGGTGCTCGCTCAAAACTCGGAAACAATCCCATTGGATGACCCGAATAAAGTGAGAGAGTCTGCTGTGAACTCATCTCGCTCAAATAACGCATGCACAATAAGTATTGAGCCCAGTTCTGAAATACTGCCCCATTCCCACCGTAGGTGATCAGCTCCTGAGGATATTTGGCAACCAATGGATCCAAATTGTTTTGAATCATCAACATGATAGCTGCAGCTTGTTTGCATCGGGCAGGATAGGCATCAATTTCTCTTGCAAACATCTCGTATTCCGGCATAAAACGATACATATAGATCCTCCCGTATTGCTCCAATTCCTCTGCAAATTCTGTGGCTAAAATCTCATGCCATTCAGAGGGAAAATATCTCAAGGCATTTTTTAATGCCAACCTTTTTTCCTCAATCGTCAGTTGATCAATATTTCGTTTTGGGGCATGAGGCAGTGTCTCATCGAGCTTTTTAGCCTGTGGCAATTGCTTGGGAATACCCTGCTGTATCAATAGTTTGAAATCCATATTGGAGTTGGTTTGGGCGCATCCTTAACTTCGTAAAGGTCGGAGTCTTACAGGCTCGCTGTCGCTCGGTGCGCAGCACCAAGCCTTCCAGCCTCCTTGCGCAGTATAGCACAAAAATACTCAGAACTTAATTCTGAAGTACAAATCCACCTAATAAATGAGCTTATTCGTTTTTAAGCTCAGAAAACAAGCTAAAAATACTTCAACTTCATATCGGGTTGTATCTTAAGAAGACAGTTGTAAATCAATAAGATTACGTTTTCTACATCTTCTATTTGGGCTGTCTCCACAGTGGTATGCATATACCTCAGAGGAAGTGATATCAACACACTGGGTACTCCTCCATTGGAATAAGCAAATGCATCTGTATCTGTCCCGGTGCTTCGAGAAGCTGCCAATCTCTGAAAAGGAATTTTCTGTTCTTCTGCCACACTGACTACCAGCGATTGTAAAATGGAGTGCACTGCAGGAGCATAACATAAGACCGGACCCAGTCCGCATTTGACACTGCCCTGCTCCTTGGCTTTAAGCAATGGAGTATGGGTGTCATGGGTTACATCAGTGACAATTGCAATATTGGGTTTTATGGTATTGGCTATCATCTCTGCACCTCTCATCCCTATTTCTTCTTGTACGGAGTTTACTATATAGAGAGAAAAAGGAAGTTTTATCCCATTCTCTTTGATCAGTCGGGCGACTTCTGCGATACAAAAACCTCCCATCCTATTGTCCAATGCTCTCCCCACATAAAATTTATTGTTGAGCTTGGTTAGTCCGTCTTCATACACTGCCACGCAACCCACATGGACCCCCAATTCTTCTACTTCCTCCTTATCCTTGGCTCCGATATCCAAAAATATATTCTCTACAGTGGCTGCCAAATTGCTATCATTTCCCTTGCGAGTATGGATGGCAGGCCAACCGAAAATACCCTTCACTATTCCTTTTGGAGTGTGAATGTTCACCCGCTTGGAGGGTGCAATGCTCTGGTCTGTGCCCCCGTTTCGGATAACGTGGATGAACCCGTCATCAGTGATGTAATTTACAATCCAGGAGATCTCGTCAGAATGACCTTCTATTACCACTTTAAACTCCATTCCCGGGTTGATTACAGCATAAAGAGTACCGTAATGGTCGAGCTCCCATTCATCTATGTAGGGCTTTATATAGTCCAACCATATCTTTTGACCCTCAACTTCGTGTCCGGTAGGAGAAGGATTGTCAATATAGGAGAATAAAAATTTCTCTGATTTTTCGTTAATTATTGGCATAAAGTGAATTTAATTATGGCTAAATTGATCTGACCATAATTTCGGATTTTGATTCCAATTCTTTAATTTTTGGAAATCATCGGGATTGATATAGGAAGATAGCAAAGCTTGTTCCAAAAGTGTTGGAAAATCGGTTAAGCTCCAAAAAGATTGCGATTTTTTTTCAAAATTCTCCTTTGCTGCAGCAAATCCGTATTGGAAAATGGAGAGAACTCCAATTGTCTCCAGATTTTGGTCGATCACGGCTTGTACCGCTTCCAGTGAACTTCCACCGGTGGAGATAAGATCTTCTATCACCAAAACTTTACTTCCTTCGGGAATTTGACCTTCAATTAAATTTTTTAGGCCATGATCTTTGGGCTTGGAACGGATATAACAATAAGGCAACTCAAGCTTGTCTGCTACATAAGCTCCCCAAGCTATACCTGCTGTAGCAACACCTGCAATCGCCGTAGGACCCAGAGTTTTAGCCTGTCTTGTAAGAGCAAGAATGACCTCCTTTCTCACTTCAGGATAGCTTAAAATCAGTCTATTATCACAATAAATGGGAGATCTAAGTCCCGACGCCCAAGTAAAAGGATTTTGAGCATTCAGTTTAATTGCTTTTATTTGCAATAAACGATCGGAAATATTTTTGGCGATTAAGTTCAATTTGTTAAATCTCATGCAAATTTATAAAATCTATTTAAACGAGCGAACATTGGTTTTGGCAGATCTGGAATTTGCTCAATCTCCGACAGCCAAAGAATTTGATTTAATTCACTCATATTCAGGACAGAAGAAATCCTTGTTCCAATATTTGGACCTCATGGAAAAATCAGGCAAAATTCAGCAAATCCTTTTATGGTATTCTGAACCTGAAAAAATAATGAAAGATCTCAAAGAAATTTGTATAAAAATTAAAGCAGCCGGCGGAATTATAGAAGACCTGGAACAGTCCAAAATCCTTATCATGAAACGCCGAGGATTCTACGATTTGCCCAAAGGCAAATTAGACGATAATGAAAAATACAAGCAGGCGGCGATCAGAGAATGTCAAGAAGAAACAGGACTCCAACAATTGACCCTCAAGGAAGGATTGCTTACAACTTATCATATCTATAGGGATAGAGATCATAAAAGATGTCTAAAAAAAACCAAATGGTTTCATCTCATAGGCTCTGCACAAGAAACCCTAATCCCGCAGACTACAGAAGATATTACAGAGTTGTTTTGGACATATCCGGAAGATGTGTCGGCTCTTAAGCCGATTTACAAATCGGTTTTGGAGTGCTTTGAGCAGTTTTCCAGATTAAAACTGAACTCTTAATCCGTTAATAAAATCTTTACTGTTCATTTTTCGTTTGCTTTGCTCTTGGATCTCATGAATAAGAATCCATCCGTCTTTGCATCGAATCCCAATTTGTTCTCTATTGATGATTTTTGAAGCTCCAACTTCAGCTTCTTCCGAATCCAACATAAACTCTGCTCTGTGAATCTTATAAATTAAACCATTTCTCCTAAAAAAGGCCAAAGGATATGGACAAAATGCTCTTATCTGATTGATAATTTCTTTGCCTGACTTTTGCCAATCGACTTCCAAATCTTCAGCAAAAATTTTAGGCGCATCTGTAGCTTGTTGATCGTTTTGGGGAACTCCCTCTAAGATTTTTCCTTGCCCAATTTCCAATACAGTTTTGCACAACAATTCTGCTCCTATCCTTTTCATTCGATCATACAACTCACCTCCGGTTTCGAACTCTCCTATCTCGACTGATTGTTGAGATAAAATATTGCCTGTGTCTATGGCATGAGTCAGCCTAAAACAGCTCACTCCGGTCATTTTTTCTCCGGCTAAAATGGCTCTTTGAATGGGTGCGGCACCTCTGTACTTTGGCAATAACGAACCATGAAGATTGATCGTTCCCATTGGCGGCATATTCCAAACAACTTCCGGTAACATCCGAAAAGCAACTACAACAAAAAGATCTGCATGAAGCAGTTCAAGTTGTTTTAGAAAGGCTTTGGATTTCAATTTTTCGGGTTGCAACAAAGGAAGATTCAGCTCCATTGCTTTTTGTTTTACAGCAGACTGAATCAATTGGTTGCCGCGCCCTCCGGGTTTGTCGGTTGCTGTTACAACGGCTAATATTTCTAAGTGTTGGTTTAACAATTCTAATGATGGGACTGCAAAATCAGGAGTACCCATGAAGACTATTTTCATCTTGCCTTTTTATTTGGATAAAATACTAAAAGAATCGATTTGTTTACCAATCTCTATTTTGCCATCAATTGAATTCTATGAACGCCCCAAGAGATGATTCAACCTCAATTTAAAATCACGCTCAGGAATATGAAGTTGGAGGGATTGCAACATTGCGTGAATATCATCAGGATGCTCGCAGGATTTCTTCTCTTTCATATTAATATGCACAAAAGTAGTATGAAGCAATGCTTTTAATTGCGTCCTGTCTTCATTCCACATTTGATACTCATTCAAAATAGATTTATGATCAATATGAATAAGAGCAGATGCAATTTGTACTATTTCATTTCGTTTTGCTTCTTTGATATAAGCCATTTCATGATGAGTAACCACCCAAGCCATTCCTCTTTCTTTGAGGTATTGCTCAAGGTTCATATCATAATGCTGAATGATATGATCCTCTCGAGCTTCAAGCATATAATCTATAAATCGAGTATTGTATAAATGCCCTAAAGGGTCACAATCTTTAAATCGGATTCTATAAGACGTGCATGGGTGTTTTTCCATAGATCAATTAGATTTTATCTATTTTACAAAACCACTGAGCTCCGTTTTTTGCCAACAAATGAAGGATATAGATTCCGGATTCCAATCCCGGATTAAGCTCTATGTAGATTCCCTGTTCTTGAGGAAAGAAACTGCAATTTGATTTCTTACCATTGGCATCAATCAATTCAATGCCCAGTAATTCTTCTGCAGATATTTCTGTTAATCTTACTCCTTGCATGGTGGGATTTGGAGATGATTGCAGTTGTCCAAGAAACACTGACTTAGTACTTGTATTTTTCGAACATTGACTTTGCCCCGGACAAAAAGTTCTTCTTGCCAAGCTACAATCCAAAACATAAGGATTGGGTTTCTGGTCTTGATATTTTGCAATAGAATAAGTACGGGACCACTCCATAGAATCTACAGGATCTTTGAGATGCCAACTACAGAGAGTTGGTTTCATTTGCTCAAAAAAAGTTTTGTCAGACTGTAACTCGTACATTGTAAAAAAATAGAAAATGGCTCTTGCTACATTTCCTTTGTGATCTTCTCTCGGTTCAAAACTTCCACTTATCCCTTCACTGTATTCATCGATATCTTTATTTGGTTTGAGGAGGAGTTCTGAGGTTTTGTAATACCACCTGTCTGTGTTGCTATCATTGATCTCTGCAAAGGGATAGTTGGATCTTGCCTCATTTACTGCAGCTCGTGCAGGATAGAGATGATGCATGTCGGATTTTGCATTGCCGGTTTCTGCTCCCTTGCTCTGAGGAAAAGTATGTTCACAATTGATACCATTGGCAGAACCATTTTTAACTAAGTCTCCTATGGGATCCGAAGAATTGGGATTCAAATACAGCCCGTGATTTGAATACACACAATATACAGTATCATGCACATTGTATATTTCACTATACATTTTTATTCTTGCATTGCTATAATCCAATACATTGATCGGTTTATATTGCAATATCAATTTATTCAATAATAAATAACCTGAATCCGTAGGAAAAACCGGCAGCTGCTTCCACTGAGCTTCGAGTTTCAGGAATAAAAACAAGCTAAAACAAACTATGACGACAGAGGATCGTTTCATTGAACAAAGATACAATGCTTTCCAAAATCCTCTTATTTTTGATCTAAATACTTAAAAATGAATATTGAGCAATTTGTTGAGTACTGCTTGCGTAAGAAATTTGTCGAGGAGAGTTTCCCCTTTGGCCCTGAAAATCTTGTATTAAAAGTAAAAGGTAAGATATTTGCAATAACAGATTTGGAAAGTGCAGAATTCAAAGTAAATCTAAAATGCGACCCTGAATACGCAGAACAATTGCGTGCCCAACATGAGTTCATCCAGCCAGGATATCACATGAACAAAAAACATTGGAACACTGTACACTTTGATGGTGATTTGTCGGATTCGCTGCTCAAATCATTGATAGATCATTCTTATGATCTGATAGTCCAAAGTTTACCCAAAAAGGATAGATTTTAGCTTGTTTTAGGATTTTCTCCATTCATATTTTTTAGTTCAGAAATGATCTTCCCGTTTTTCATTTCATAGGTAAGATCAGTTTGAGCAGCAAGCTGTCGGTCGTGAGTTACAATAACCATAGTCAAACCATATTCGTTCCTTAATTTGAGCAATAACTGAAAAACCTCTGATGAATTTTCTTGATCCAAATTGCCTGTAGGTTCATCCGCCAATACTATTTTCGGCTTATTGATCAAGGCTCTGGCAATCGCTACACGCTGTTGCTCACCCCCGGATAGCTGTGAAGGCTTATGATCCAATCTGTGCGAAATTCCCAAAATATCTGCAAGGACTTGAGCCTCCTTTTGTATGCCTGACTCAGGTTTTTTGGCTATCCACGCCGGCAAACAAATATTCTCCAAAGCAGTAAATTCCGGCAGCAAATGATGAAACTGAAATACAAATCCAATTTTCTGATTTCTAAAGTCGGCCAAATCTTTTACCTTCAGCTGATCGATATCCACTCCATCCAATTGAACCGTCCCACTATCCTTTTCTTCCAAGGTTCCTATGATATGAAGCAGCGTACTTTTGCCGGCTCCTGAGGCTCCAACGATACTTATCAAAGAGCCCTGATTCACCTTCAATGAAGCCGATTGCAGAACCGCAGTTTTTTGATAGTATTTTACAACAGATTCACAAAATATCATTGATAATTAGAAGAATAGATATTATAAAATTATTTTATATTTAGACATTCCCAACCAGAGACCATCCAAATCCTGCACAAATGTGAAACTTTTCGGTTGAATTTTTGGTAAAAACGTAAAATTGGTGCAGCGTTTGTTTAGTTTTGCCGTTGGTATATTAGAACAATAAATGATTTTGACTTCGGTTTCATGGTTTGCTCAAAATGCCAATTGATGATGTTTTTATTTTAGCAAAAATTAGAATTCATTAAGGCATGAGAATTTTACAACTGAGCAAAAAATATCCCTTCCCCATGAAGGACGGCGAGGCTATTGCTATTATAGAACTCAGCAAATCGCTGGTATCTAATGGTTGTGAAGTTCATCTTCTTGCAATGAACACAACAAGACATCATGCCTCTATTCAATGGCCCATTCCGGAGCCTCTCAAGCATTACACCAGTATCCAAACGGTTGAGGTAGATAATAGAATTAATACCTGGGACGCCTTCACCAATTTATTTTCTTCTGATTCATATCATATTTCAAGATTTGTTTCAATAGAATTTGAAAATAAATTAGTCGAAATATTACAAGCTCAAGAATTTGATGTGATACAACTGGAAACACTTTATCTTGCTCCCTATCTCAATAAAATAAGAAAGTACAGCAACGCATTGGTTGCTATGCGCGCGCATAATATAGAGCACGAAATTTGGGAACGCATTACAGCACAAATTCAATTTTTACCAAAGAAAATTTATTTAGATTACCTGAGCAGGAAATTAAGAAAATTTGAAATAGGAAGATTGAATGATTATGATTTTTTGGTCGCCATCACAGATCGAGATCTCAATAAATTCAAATCATTGGGTTATAAAAATGGATGTATATCTATTCCTGTTGGCTTCACTGCCAATGATTATTATACCAACAGAGAAAGTTTTCAGCACAAGCCCAGTTTGTCCTTTATAGGGTCTTTGGATTGGCTTCCTAATGTTGAAGGCTTGCAGTGGTTTTTGAAAGAAGCATGGCCTTTGATCCATAAAGAATATCCTGATTTGCAATTTTATTTTGCCGGACGAAAAGCTCCGGAAGAACTCAACGGAATCAAGCTCAAGGGAGTGCATTATGCCGGAGAAGTTTCGCATGCAAAAGACTTTATCAATCAACATTCCATTATGGTGGTTCCCTTATTTGCAGGCTCAGGCATAAGAATCAAAATATTAGAAGCAATGGCTTTAGGGAGAGTTGTCATTACCAGTACTATTGGGATGGAAGGAATTCCGGCCATTGACAAAGAACATGTTTTGGTTGCAAATAATCCACAGGAGTTTTTGGAAGCTATAGGTTTTTGTATCAAAAACCCGAGAAAAATGTTGGAGATATCACAAAAAGCTGCTGATTTTACCAAAGAACAATTTGACAGTCATCAAATTGCCGGAAAAGTAATTGATGCATATCAGGATGCAATTCAACAACACAATCCATAAGAGAGCTCTAAGCTTATGATTTATGTAAAAATCCTATTCTGGGTCTGCACTTTTCTTATTTTACACAGCTATATTTTTTTCCCTTTTATACTCAAATTTCTTTATTCGCTAAGACAAAAAAACAAGCCCTCCAAATCCATAAATAGTGCACTCACTCCGCAGCCTAATATCCCTAATGTAGCCTGTTTAATTTCTGTATACAACGAAGAAAAAGTGATTCAAAAAAAAATAGAATCTTTGATCACAGGAAACTATCCATTAGAAAAATTGGATATTTATGTGGGTTCTGATTGTTCGAGTGATAATACCAATACGATTTTAAAAGAACTGGAAGAACGCTATCTTAATGTAAAGGTGTTTTGTTTTTTACAACGTCGAGGCAAAGCCAGTGTTATCAATGATTTATTGGATCAAATTGAATCGAATCAAAATGACAAAAAATACAGTTTGTATTTATTTACCGATGCCAGTGTTTATCTTGATAAAGACACCATTAATAAGCTTGTAAGGCATTTTGATAATCCGGAAATAGCATTGGCCGATGCGCATATTATTCCACAAGGAGTTCAGTCGGCAGGAATCTCAAACTCAGAGAAAACCTATCTCAATTCTGAAATGAAGGTCAAATTTTTAGAAGGGGAATTATGGGGCATGATGATGGGAGTGTTTGGAGGATGCTTTATGATTAGGCGTGAAATGACCCACAAATTGCCTTCTCATTTTGTCGTAGATGATTTTTATCTGTCCATGAAGGTACTTGAACAGGGAGGCAAAGCAATATATGACATGGAAGCTGATTGCTACGAAGGAATTCCCGGCGAAATGCGCGAAGAGTTCAAAAGGAAGCTGAGGATAAGTTCCGGCAATTATCAAAACCTTGCCTGTTTTAAACACTTCTTATGGAGTGGACCATGGCAACGCGCTTTTTGTTTTTTTTCTCATAAAGTGCTGCGATGGATAGGCCCTTTTCTTATGATAGGAATGTTGTTGAGCTCATTTATTTTAGCTTGTTCGGGATTCCTCTTTTATCTATCCATTTTCTTGTCTTTAGCCGGTATCATGTTTCTAATTCCCCTGCTCGATAAGATTCTCCTGAGAATGAATATTCACATTTCTTACTTGCGTCATATTAACTATTTTTTTAATATGAACTTTGCCCTTTTCTTAGGGTTTATAAGATATTGCAAAGGAATTCAATCAGGAACATGGGAACCACCCAAACGTAATGTATAGATCATGTTAGATAGAATAGAAGACGCAATAGAAGACATAAAAAAAGGAAAATTGATCATCGTTGTAGACGACGAAGATCGAGAAAACGAGGGTGATTTTATTGCTGCAGCAGAAACAATTACTCCGGAACATATCAATTTTATGGCGACCGTAGGACGAGGCCTCATTTGCGCTCCTATTGAAGAAAAAAGAGCAGACGAACTGCATTTGCCATTGATGGTGAGAACCAATACATCATTGCATGAAACTGCCTTTACCATTTCTGTAGATCTTATAGGCAATGGTTGCAGTACAGGGATTTCTACCTTTGATCGAGCTATGACCATAAAAGCTCTTGCTGATCAAAAATTTCAAACAGATGACTTTGCTAGACCGGGACATATATTCCCTTTGAGGGCAAAATCCGGAGGTGTCTTGAGAAGATCAGGCCATACAGAAGCAGCAATCGACTTGGCAAGAATGGCCGGCCTATCTCCTACCGGAGCGCTTGTTGAAATTTTACATGAGGATGGATCAATGGCAAGATTGTCTTATCTCGAAACCAAAGCCAAAGACTGGGGATTGAAGCTTATTTCTATAAAAGATTTGGTAGAATACAGACTGCAGCACGAAAAATTAATTAAACAAGTTCAACAAGCTAAAATTGAATTTTTCGGGAAACCTTTTTTGCTTTCAGTATTCAAAGAAATTGATCAAGAAGTTTATCATTTGGCTATTCAATATGGAGAACTGAATTTGGGTCCATCTCTTATTCGTGTTCAACAATATTTTGGGATTTCAGACAGTTTAGATCTTATGATTTATTCTGATCAATCCGCTTTGATGAGACCATTAAAAAAAATGATTGAACATGGATGTGGAGTATTGGTTCTTTTAGGGTCAACTTCGGTAACACCCAATCCATTGTTCCGATTATCTTCAAAAGACACAATAATATCCAAACCATCCACGCACGATCCGAGGGATATTGGGATTGGATCTCAGATTCTACAGGAATTGGGTGCAAAAGAAATTCATGTGTTGAGTAGCCAAGCTCAAAAACTTAAAGGTTTGCAAGGTTTTGGGATTAATGTTTTATCTCACCAAGCGTTTTAAAACAAAAGATACATTTGTCAAAATCTGACTCAATCATTGACTTGTGCATAATTGGAGGTGGACTTGCGGGTCTTACCCTTGCCTACCGGGCTTTAAAAGAAAATCTCAATATTCTCCTGTTGGATCATCCTTTTGAAGGAACTGCTTCAAAAGTAAGTGGAGGAGTAATGAATCCGATTACAGGAAAACGCTATGTCAAAACATGGCAATGGGATCTTCTAAAAGATCATTTTGAAATTCTTTATAAAGAATTGGAAGAAACTCTTTGCGAATCTTTTTTTCATGAAATTCAAATTATCCAGAGCTTAGAAAATCCGGAACAAGAAAATCAATGGATAGCGCGTAGCGGACAAGATGAATACGCTCAACTTATTTCTTGGGCTTCATCCGTAGAACAATTGCCGATTCAAAATGAAAGATTGTCATTTGGAATCATTCATAGAGCATATCAATTGGAAATTGATAAATTATTAACATTACTTACGGACTTTTTAAAAGCAAAAAACGTTTTTCATACAGAACGATTTCGACATCAGGAAATGGAATTCAAAGAAAATAAATGGACGTACAAGGGCATTGCTCCCCGACTAGGCTTTGTTTTCGCTGAAGGATACAAGGTTTCTGAAAATCCTTTTTTCCAAGAGCTTCCACATTTTGCTGTAAAAGGTCAACGCAGCATTGTTGAGGGTCAACTTAAGTTTGAAGGAATCTATAAATCAAGCTATTCTTTGTGCAAAATAAATGGAAACCGTTTTTGGTGTGGATCGAATTATGAATTTCAGAACAGAGATTGCTCAATTAACAAATCAGAAAAAGCTCAAAAGAAAAAATTTCTAGAGAAACTATTGGGAACAGAAAATTCAATTTTACAAGAACTTGTAGGGATTAGACCGGCCATGAAAGACCGAAGACCTGCAATAGGAACTCATAAAATTTATTCTGACATTCATTTGTTCAACGGTATGGGCACCAAAGGAAGTTCCTTAATTCCCTACTGCATCCATGTCTTTTTGTCGTTTCTTTTAAAGAATGAACCCATACCAAAAGAAATTAATTTGAATAGATTTTACTTTTAAAAAAAACATCTTACTTTAATTACATCAACATGAAATTCATTTTCATCTCTTTGTTTCTTACAAGCTTAATCGCATCAATTACTTATCAAAATCAAACGAATAAAATGCAAAATACAGATCCTTTAAACTCTATCGATTTTCCCGACTACAAAAAACTATGGTTAGAAATTGATTCCCTAGAGAGTAACGGACTTTTTCAGGAGGCACTCGAAAAATGTAAATACATCTATCAACTGGCTACAACAGATTATAACTACCCTCAAATATACAAATCTTTTCTCTTGCAATTAAAGTTTGCTAACGCAACTTCTGATCAGTTTGAAAACAAACTTCACCAAACTTTCCTAAATGAGTACCAACAGCAACAAGAACCTGTAAAATCACTCTTAGCCTCTGTACTATCAGATTATTATTCAGGCAAAATAAGATATACAAGATACGACAGGACTGACATAGACGGAGAAGAGCAAGATGAAAATGATGTATTGTCATGGTCGCAAGGTAAGCTAATCCAATTGTCAAATGAATATGCTTTGAAATCTATACAATATGAAGGATTAAAAAATATTCAACTTAAAGATTACAAAGAAATTCTTGACCTTGGAACGGATTCACTCTATAGACCTACATTGTTTGATTTGTTATTGCACAAATCCATTAATCATTTTAAAGGTCACTACTCCGAGCTAACAGAATTCGAAGAGTTTGTAGAAATACACCAAGCTGTGCTCCCGTTGTCTGAATTTTTAAATTATAAATTCACTCAAGACTCCGGCAATTCATCGCAATTGGCAATACTGTTTCAGAAAGGACTTCAATTTCATCAAAAAAATAATAATCTTGAGGCCTTACATGATTTGAATTTATTGAGACTGGATTATTTTTATTCAAGATCAAATACCGATCTGAAGAAATCCAATTACTTGGACGATTTAAATCTTCTATTAATAAATGAAAACAACTCCATCAGAAAATCCGACATACAATACTATATCATCCAACTTCACAATTCCGAAGTCGATAATAAAAATCCTGAATTCAAAACCAGCCGAAAGGAAATTCATACTCTATGCAAAGAGTTTCTAAAAAACTATCCGAATCAAAGATTCAGTCCCAATGTTCAACAAATAGTATCTTCATTAGAATCTAAAACCTGCTCCATCGAAATAGAACAGGTTTATCTTCCAAAGAAAGCTATTCTTTATAAGTTGAATTATACTAATTTAAGCGGATTGAATGCATTTCTGTTTAAAATAAATGAAAATAATAATCTAAACATATTTGCATTAAGAAAATATCAACTGATTAATAATGTAAAGTCGTACGAACTAATAAAAAAATTTAAAGAGACTTGGCCTTCTTCGGCAGACTTTCAAGGCCATTCAGTAGAGTTAAAATTGGATCCTTTGGAAATTGGTAATTACCTAATTGTACTTACTGAAAAGGAACATATAGAACAGTTTTCTGATCAAGACATAAACGCTTCGTTTACAGTATCTCAATTGTCTTGTATAATACCTAGAGTTGCAGGGCAAAAAAATAAAATTCTTGCTCTTGATCGAATGACAGGAGAACCACTTAAGTCTGTTTTAATCAAAGGAATCAATCAGGAATATAACAGACATGGTCATGATCAATTCTCAGAAATACCAATCGGTAAAACAGATCAAAATGGACTTATTGAACTCAAACAGAATTTCAATGGCATCCTAAGGTTACAAAAAGGAAATGACATCCTTTTCACAGATTATACCTATCTATCAGATGAAAAATATTCGAATCATCACCATGAGAAAATTGAACTTTTTACGGATCGCGGCATCTACAGACCCGGACAAACCGTCTATTTTAAGGGGATCAAGGTAAATTACAACCAGACTAATATGCCCTTGATATCAACATCCAAAAAAGTAACCATCAGCATGTTGGATGTAAATGGACAACAAATTCATACAGAAAATTACAGCTTAAATCAATACGGTACATTCTCCGGTTCATTTATACTTCCCAAATCTTGTTTAAATGGTGAATTTACTTTTACGAGCAATACCAATTATCTCAAATCAATAAGAGTTGAAGAATACAAGCGTCCTAAATTTGAGATTGTTTGGGACACAGTTCAGACTGCATACAAAAAAGGGGATTTGGTCTCTATCCACGCTGTTGCGCAAAGTTTTAGTGGTGTTCCTTTAGATCAGGGTAAATTGAGCTACCGAATACTCAAAAGAAAATACATCCCCTATTGGCCTTGTTGGTTTTCATTTTATTCAAGAACAATTCCATCTTCAGA
Organism: Saprospiraceae bacterium UBA3362; assembly: GCA_002360455.1. Classification (GTDB taxonomy): domain Bacteria; phylum Bacteroidota; class Bacteroidia; order Chitinophagales; family Saprospiraceae; genus Vicinibacter. Next base: position 8,801 of record DEQQ01000038.1, on the reverse strand, counting down.
AGAACAAATTGCTTCAGGAAAACAAACTCTCAATGCAGATGGCAGCTTTACTGTTCAATTTAGATCTACTCCTGAACAAAAAGATGATGTTGATGATCTGGCCTATGACATTTACACCTTAGTTGCAGACGTATTGGACCTGTCCGGCGAAACTCAAAGCTCAACTCATTCTATTCAAATCGGCCAAAATAAAATTTCAATCTCAAGCAATTTAAATTTTGAAATGCCTCTCTCAAAAGATCAGGCTATAGAACTCCAGCTAAGCAATATGGATGCCAAAGGCATTTCGGCCACAGTCAGCTATGAATTAATTTCATTAGATCAACCAACAAAAGTATTCAAAAAAAGATACTGGACAGTTCCTGATCAATGGAAATTTACTCAAAAAGAATACGATTCCTATTTTCCTGATTACAGTTATAAAAATGAGGATCTGCCATCCAATTGGAAAAAAAACAAGACCATATTAAAGTCTGAAAAAATGATCCATCACAAGGGAGAACTATTTACATTTAAGAGCTTACCACCGGGCGCTTACCAATTAATTCTTGAAGCCTATGATGGCAGTGAACTCTTAGGTGAATCAATAGAGTATTTTAAGCTAATCTCTGAAGAACAACTAAATGTAAATCCATTTGCATCCATTCCAAAGAAATCAGCTCAACCGGGAGAGCTTATTAAAACTTTTATAAGCAATAAAAAGAAATACCATTATTATTCTATAATCGAGTCTATCAATGATTCAGGATTTGAGCTCATCGACAAGAACTCACCGTTTGTAAAAGGATTTACCATTTTAGAAAAACATAGAGCAGGAGTCAACCTCAATGTTGCATGCGTTTACAATAATAGAATTTATAATTTTGATCAAACTATCTCTGTTCCGTTTACCAACAAAGAATTAGAAATAATAACAGAAAGTTTTAGAGACAAAATGCTTCCCGGCGAAGAAGAAGAATTTAGGATAAAGATTCAATCGAAAAATGGAAAACCTTTGTCAGCAGAAGTGCTTGCGTCCATGTACGATATGTCATTGGACCAACTTGCAGCGAATGATTGGGAGATGAGTCTATATCCTGAATTGGAATCTACCTCAGAAATCAGTGGGCACAATTTTGGTTATACAAGTTCCTATGGCTTTATAAAGAACCAAACAGAGTTTCCTGTTTTTCATTTTAAATACTCTGACTTTTTAAACTTTGCAAATTATAATATGGGCGCTGAACTAAATGAGCTTACTGTCCGTATGGCAGGCTCAAAAATGCCTTCGTCAGCAGCTCCAATGGAAAAAAGTATGGCCCAAGGCGACTATGCCGCAAAGGAAAAAAAAGAGACAGAAGACTCCTTAGAAGAGGAAAATAAAACAGAATCGAAATCTACCAATCTACCTTTAAGATCTAATTTTAACGAAACGGTTTTCTTCTACCCTCATTTGATCTCAAATCAAGACGGAATTCTCAGAATTAAATATAAAATGGGAGACGCCTTAACAAAATGGAAGCTGCAATTATTTGCAAATAGTTTAGACCTTAGCTATGGATTTAAGACCTTGGAGATCATTACTTCTAAACCTATCCAACTATTTCCAAATTATCCAAGATTCATTAGACAATCTGATGAACTTTTTGTCAATTGTAAAATCTCTAATACTTCATCACAAAAAGAAATGGGCAGGATACAATTCGAAATATTAGATGCCAATACTTTAGAAAATATTACTCAGGAACTAAACATTTCAGAAACCGGACAACAATTTGAATTAAATAGTAATGAGTCTAAGGCTTATCAATGGAACTTGAAGATACCTGCAGACGAAACCAGATCTTATGTATTTAGATTTATAGCCAAAGGAAGTCATCATCAGGATGCCGAAGAAAATTTCGTTCCTGTGTTGACTAATAAAATGTTGGTAACAGAAACAAAAGCTATCGCCATCAAAGGAAATTCCCGGAATCAAATCGAATTTGAAGCCGTAAAAAAATTAAATCAAAGGTCCTCGACGCACAAGCCTCATTCCCTCACTGTAGAATCCACAAGCCATCCTGTATGGTATGCTGTACAGTCCCTGCCCTATTTGGCCGACTACCCTCATCTATGTGCAGAACAACTTTCGTCAAAGTTGTATGCTAATGCAGTCGGAGCAATGATCTTGAATCAATATCCAAAAATTAAAAATGCTCTTCAACGTTTGGACATTTCAAACCAAATCCAATCTCCATTGAACAAAAATCAAGAGCTTAAATCCGCATTACTTGAAGAAACGCCTTGGCTCATGGATGCCAAAGATGAATCCAAGCAAATGCAATCGTGGAAAATGCTTTTGGATTTTAATAAAATGAGTCAGGAAAAAGACGACATCATTGGCAGGCTGAGTTCTATGCAAAATGCTGATGGAGGATTTCCGTGGTTCACCGGTGGACCTTCAGACTGGTTTATTACACAACAAATTTTATTGAATATTGCTCAATTAAAACATCTGGAAGCATTGGATATAAACCAACCTAAAATTCAGACTTTGATTTACAATGCAGGAAACTATATAGATTCAAAATTAATAGAAGATTATCATGAACTTGAGAAGCTTGTGAACTCTGGCAAAACTACATTAGATCAAGAACATATAAGCTATATCCACCTGCATTATCTGTATATCCAATCCATGCTCAAAAGAAAAAATACAAACGAGGAATTGAAAAAAATCATTCCCTATTACCTTGGGCAATGCAGCAAATATTGGTATAAAAACAATCCCTATTGGGAAGGACTTTGTGCACTCTCTTTAAATGCACTGACTAATGATTCAAAAACGATCTCGCTTATAGTTAAAAGCTTAAAGCAAAGAGCCATACAAAATGAAGAATTGGGTATGTATTGGAAAGAAAATTGGTCCTGCTTCTGGTATCATCAACCCATAGAAACGCAAGCTTTGATGATCGAAGTTTTTCACCAAATTGCCAAAGATGTAAACTCCGTTGACGCAATGAAAACTTGGTTGCTTAAAAACAAACAGACAAATCATTGGCCTACCACAAAGTCGACAACGGCTGCAATTTATGCATTATTAAGCACCGGAAGTAAATGGGAAAATGAGCTAAATCCAATGACTATTACGATCGGTCAAACGGAATTAAAACAAGCTGCATCGGAAGTTTTAGGATATGCAAAAACAAGCTTTGATGCTAAATCATTAACAGCTTCTATGTCCTCTATTCAAATTAAAAATGAAAATCGTTCTATTGCATGGGCCGGAGCTTACTATCAATATTTTGAACAGCTGGACAAAATTCAATTTTCACAAGAAAGTTCTTTAAAACTTAATAAAGAATATTATAAAAAAATAGTCAAAGAAAAAAAACAAGAACTAATTTCTCTAAAATCAGGAGAATCCTTGAATGTAGGAGATGTATTAACAGTTAGAATGATTATAAAATCCGATCGAGAAATGGAATACATCCATCTCAAAGATATGCGTCCGGCAGCCTGCGAGCCTACCCATCAATTGTCCGCGTATGAATGGAACTCCGGACTATCCTACTACAAAAGTCCGGGAGACCTTGCAACTCATTTTTTTATTTCTAGATTACCCAAAGGAACTTACGTATTAGAGTACGATCTGAGAGTTACACAGCACGGTCAATTTTCTACAGGAATTTCAAGCATTCAATCAATGTATGCTCCGGAATTTGCAGCTCATAGTGAAGGAAAACGCATTTCCGTCGCCAAATAATCCAAGTTAATCGAACTTTTATAAACAGAAAAAATAATTAGCAATACATTTGAATAAAATTTTTTAAAAAGAATATGGAAAATAAATCGCAACAAGCTGATCAGATAATTAAAAATCACATGATTTGGTCTATGGGAGCCGGCATGATTTGGGTTCCTGTAGTAGATTTCTTGGCAGTTTCTGCTATCCAGTTAGACATGGTAAGGCAGCTGAGTAATGTTTATGGTCATGACTTCAAAGAGTCACAAGGCAAAGCGATCATCTCCGCTTTAACCACAACAGGTGTAGCTCGTATTGCTGCGCGCGCCGTAAAATTCATTCCGGGTGTAGGCACTTTGCTTGGCGGCATCACAATGTCTGCATTGAGTGGCGCCTCAACGTTTGCCATTGGGGAACTGTTCAAAAAACATTTCGAAACTGGAGGAACAATGCTGGATTTTGATGTCAATGCATTTAAGGCTCAATACGATGAACTGTTTGAAAAAGGAAAAGATCTGGCTCAAAAAATGAAAGCTTCTTCATCGTCTAGCCAACCATCTGAACAAAACAATAGCAACCAACATCAAGCCAATTCTCAATCTACAGATGAATCTAAACCGAATTCAAGCTCCGGACCAAGATCCTCTATAGATCAACTAAAAGATATAGCCGAACTTAAGGAAAAAGGATTATTGACAGAAGAAGAGTATTCTCAATTCAAAGCCAAGATTTTAAAAGAGTATTAATATAGCCCATAGATTGCAGCATCAGAAGAATTTATTCTTTGGTGCTGCTTTTTACTTCATCATGACTTAGAAATTATACCCTTTTTCATTGACTATGAAAAATTTAGTCTATTAGCTTTTTTTGATCTTCAGTTTTAGCCTGTTCATTTTGCATCACATCATAACAAACCAACATCGATATCATTGCCCAAAACAAAACAGCTGCTTTATCTGTATCCAAAAAGTTGTTTAAAAATCCATGCGAGAAATACGCAATTAATGCACAAGATACAGAACTGATCAAAATGCGATCCTGTTTCTCTTTAGCTCGATAATAAACCTTGAATGCAAAATAAAAAACCATAAACAACAAAGCAATAAAAATAAGCATTCCTAAAATTCCTGCCTCCGCCAATGGCCCCAAATATTCACTGTGTGCATTTCCCACATCTCCAAAATTGGTACTGATTACGGTTCTGTTTGCACTTAATTGAAATGGCGCATAATGAAACATATAGGTTCCCGGCCCAAATCCAAATAAAGGCTTTGCCTTTCCCATCGCAATTGCACAACTCCATCGATTAATTCTCTCCAGGTTACTTGGATCACTACTGATGTTGGAAATAGACTCCACATTCTCTACCAAATCATCACTGCTCGATACTTTGTTTTGTTCGAGTGTAGCAATGATTGAGTTGATATTGATTAATCCGTAAATCAGCAACACTCCGAATAGGACAATAACAGTTTGATATTTTACCTTGAACTTAAAGAGAAGAAATAACAATAAAGCCGGAACCAAACTAACCCACGCCGCTCTAGAAAAGGTGACCAGCATACAGATCAACATTCCTATAAGGATAACAGACCAAAAAAGCTTAAAATACAGATTGTTTTTTGTCAAACGAACCATCCCAAATCCTAAGGGAATTCCCATTCCCAAAATACCTCCCAATATGGTATGATCTTTAAAAAAGGGTTGCATCGTCCACTGTGATGGTTTGTCCTCAAAATCAAATCCTGCCAAATGGAAAAAATTGTAATAAGATACTATTCCCAATGTAAATAAAAACAATGCAATAAATCTGATACTTAATGCTCTATCCTTGAAGTAATAACTCCCCAGAAAAAATGCAGGAACGATAAACCAAATTTTGGCAATCATAAATTTAATGGACACAACTTTTTCTGTACTTGTAAAGCTGCAAACAAAATTCCATGCAAAATAAAAATAAATCAGTAAGGCTATAGGATGCAATAAAACGGAAAAATCCGCCTTCAATCTGGACATCAGCGAAAAAACAAAAAGAGCTACGCATACCATTAGCAATGGCTCTGTTGGCAAAGAAAGAGACAAAGTACTATCGTAAACGTCGGATGGATTGATAGAAATCGGTACAAAAAAGGCAATAAAAAACAAAATCAAATCCGGCTGCATAAGGCAGCTCACTAAGAGAAATAATAAGGGAGGAATAAGATAAAAATAGAAATTTCTTGTAAATAATCCTGCAATGCAAATCAACACCAATCCCAGTGTCAACAATATTATAGAACGATCAGAAAGAAGCTTTTCGGCAATTTTCATGCGGACTTTACCAATTGAACAAAATTACTCCACTTGTCTCTCACCAAAAGGAGTAAAACGGAAATGATCATTGAAGAAATCAAACTCACAAATACCATTAACCATCTTACAGGATAATATTTCTTCTGAGCCGGCACTGCTTGATCAATAACAAATTTTTGAGAAAAATGCAAACTCGCATCAGCTCTGGTTTGAACGACAAACTTATTGATCTGCATCAAATTATCAATCTCTTTCTCATAAATACGCTCCAAACGATCAAAATCCTCTCCGTATTTAATGTTTTCGTCCACCAAATTCTTCAATTTTGTTCGCTCGGTTGGACTTGATTGTGCATACGCTTCTATCAAATACGCACGCTGAAACTGACTCATCACTCCTCGATTAGAATAATCGTCCATTTTGCGTTTTAAAGTATCAATGACAACCTGTTGTTCTGCACACTGACTTTCTAAGTTTTTTAACAAATCAGTTGCTCTTTCTTTGACCAAATCATATTTAATAGTATCAAGATAACGCGCAAATCCATTGGCAATATTCGCAGCCATTTGAGCTGATTTATCTACAACCGTTATTGCTATACTGTTAAATTTAGTTCTTGTAATGCCCACATTCCCATCCAAGGTCTTGAGCACAAAGGTCCATGCTGCGGGAGATTCTCTTGGTATCTCGTAATGCTTATACAAATCAAATTGATTAATAATTTTTTCCCTCAGCTTCGTTGAATTAAGCAACTCTATTGCCTGCTCTGCTTCTTGTGTCTCTCCAAAATCACTGATATTTCCTCTCCTAAATGCAGTTTCGTTGACAGGCGTTTGAGCCAATTTTACAGTAAAAATACTTGTTGTCGATCTATAATATTCCGGCAATAAAAAAGATATTATCGAAGCCCCTGCAATAGTCAATACCGCAATCCAAAGCAACAATTTAATATTCTTTATTATCAATTGAAAAAACTCCTTAAAACTTAATATTTCCATGATTGTGTCTATCCCTAACTAACGTAAAATTTTACATTAACGTATTGAACACAGTTTTACAACAATGTCCAAGCCTAAAACCAAACCTATAATTTTTTAATCTCTTGTGTAAACTGAATTCCATTGTCAGAATCCACTAACTGAATCACATATAATCCGGCCGCCATAGTAGCCATATTTTGTAATTCAATAGGCTGAGCTTCATTTTGAATTTTGCTTGTATAAATAAGCTTACCATGAATATCATAAAGATGAATCGTAGTCTTATTTAATGGACTTTGAATGACCAAATGATCTTGGAATATTGTTGGGAATATAGCAAAAGAGCCTGCATCTACAACTTCAGTTCCTACCTGAATTGCATCCGGTTTATAGGCAATTTGCCTTGTATTCCCTGCAGAATCTACGCTCACATTGGCAATAAATCCTTTACTTGAGTTGCTCCAAAAGAAGTAAGAATTCGTAGTGCCGGATGAAAGCAATGGGCCGAATATTCCGGCTGCCAACAATGTTACATCCTGCCATCCCAAGAATGTTTTAATATCTACTGAATTACTGGTTGTAACAGTTCTCCATTCTCGTAAAACATTCCACTCTTTGGCAGGCAATTTCATTTTGCCCCAAGCATCAAAATCTTTATGAATGATCTGTTTTGTTCTAATTCTAAATGAATCAAATTTGATAGGTAAAGAATTTCTGATGCTGTCCGGAATAAAATCTGCCGACAATGCAATGGAAGACTCTAAACTTGCATCCAAAACATTTCCAAAATCGGCCGGAACTCGAGTTGTAAATACTGGCTTAGGATAAACATTTGGACCGGAAAAACCACCTAAAGGTCCACCTGCACTTTGAGTAAAAGTTCCAAGATCTTCTATCCCCCGACTGCTCTTTCGCATATATCGTTCTTGAATTCCAGTTCTCATCATTAAATTGGCTGTAGGAAAAAAACTAGAGCCTGCACCTGTAGCCGGATCTCTTGTTACCTCAGATCTTCTTCCCGTTCTCTTTAAATTTGAAAAATCCCATACCAAATCTTCTCCGGCCGGGCCTACAACAAAAGCAGTCGCCAAAGTATCCACAGCATACCCCAAAGAATCTCCAATTTCAGGGAGTATAACTGCCGTCAAACGCTCCTGAGCTGTCAAATGCCAAGAACTTAATACATACATCAGGATAAGTCCATATTGTTTCATATCTTACAATTTATAAAAGTTTAAAAATCCGTCCTTTGCAGACTAATTACCCGTTTACAATCAATCGCAAATAGGGATTCAAAGGCAATCCTTACCCTATTTACTAATAAAGAACAAAGTTAAGCAATTTTATACCAATATAGGGCATGCCACAGCCTAAAGGCTGTGTCGGAGTCTTACAGGGTTCACTTCGTTCCGTGCTTCGCACTCAGACTTTTTCAAAGTCTGACCTTTCAGCCTCCTCATGCAATAGACCTTTCCTCTAAACAGGATTACTGACAGCCAAAGAGTTACCATCAGCCAATTCAAAAGAAAAATGCTTATTGAATCATTAATGATATCTGATAGTAATGGATTTTAGTGCCCAACCTCAGAGCCAAGAAAATCCGGACTAATCGTGATAGGCTTTGTTATGAACCAGTTGGGCTCCACATTTTGTGCAAGCTATAGACAAACCGGCCCCTCCTTCGCAAGATTTTGGACAAATAAAATGCCATACACCTTTAGCATTTTGAGGAGGTTCATTGGCTCCCGGTGGCGCTGTTGTAGGTGTAAAATTAGGTGGCGCAGAAATATTTGGATTTCCTTGTGCGGGAGTTATTGTAGAAT